>JBIJBR010000143.1:0-4967 GCA_044345135.1 Vampirovibrionales bacterium | reverse complement strand
TCGTCCACAAGGCTTCTTCCACCGCGACGTTAAGGGCCAAACCATGAAAGGTCGTCCATGATTTAACCGCAATGCCTACGGCGGCGACTTTGTAAATGAGGAGGGAACCTTGCTTCTGCCACCATAAGCCAGAGCCTTCCCCCGTGGGCAGCACGTCAACCCCCAAGGCTTGTAGCGCGTCTTGCCCCCAGCTCAACACACGCTTGAGATGCGCATGGACATTGGGTGTAGGTAAGCGCAAAATGGGGTATACAATGACTTGTTCAGGGTGGTGAAAGGTTAAGTGGCCTCCTCGCTCTACAGGGAAGGCGGGGTAAGCATAAGTCGCTGAGCGCTCTGCTTCAGTGGAGGCTCGTCCCAAGGTATAGCAAGCGGGGTGGGACGTAAGTAAAATGAAATCAGGGAAATGAGGGTCTTGAATCTTGTGCCGGACTAAGGCGATTTGTAAGGCCTGCACGATTTGAAAATCCAAACAAGGCAGAAGCCAGACCTGTGTTTGTTTCATTTCGTTACAGAAGGTCACACACATGGGGGACGCCTTTTCGCTTGTACAGGAAACATACTGCTTTTTCAAGGGTTCTGCCTGTATATTAGCCCAAGGATTAATGTTGAGGAAAGAGTCTTTACAAATGGCGAGAAAAGTTATACTATATAAACGTTACATTAAGAAAACAGCGAAGCTTGTTTTTCTTTGCAAGGTATGCTTTTCCGTAAGCGACCTTCTTTTCTAGGAATCTTTCCAACTCTGCATTTTTAGATGGGCGTGGTTTTTGAAAGCCACCACTTTGTTATTATATCATTGTTTTGCTTTTAAGGGAATTTACATATGATGGCGTCTGCAACCCTTGCTCTTGAAGAACCTCGTTTACACGTGGCTTTGACAGAGGAAATCAAGCCGCATCCTGCACTTGTAGCGGTATCTCAATCGGTTACGGCTCAGTCGATTCGGGCATTGAAAGAGGAATACCCTCATCTACAGACCGAAAACTTGATTAAATGGCACGATGCCATTGTGACCAGTCAGCAAAGTGTTTTAAATGAAGAAGACGCGATTGGGCCTTATCGCCAGTGGTCTCCCTCTGCGGTATCCTGCTTTGTGCGTAATGCCGATTGTTCAGGCTGTTATTACCAGAATTTCTTTTCTGAATCGACACAAGGCTGCCAGATGAATGAAGCGGTGCGCCATTTACTCGCGAAACTTGGACCGCCCAACAAACGTCACATAAATAAGTTATCTTAAACAAAGTAACGAAGTGTTGCTCTGCTTGATTTATAGTACCTTTAAGCACGGTAATTTTTGCTTCGTATGCAAACGTTGACCTTTTTACCCCACCCTAGTGATCTTTAGATCCTAGGGCTTTTTTTCTCTCAAGGGCAATGCTTCAAGCGTGTTTGCTGATTAGATCTGGCCCGTAGAGCCAAAGCCCCCCTGTCGAGAGTCCAACGTCTGTGTTTCTAGAAGTATTTCTAGTGGGACTTGTAAGACAGGTGCGACAAGCATTTGGCAAATTCGTTCGTTGGGTTCAATGGTATAGGGCACTTGGCCTAGATTAATGAGTGCGACTTTTACTTCGTGACGATAATCACTGTCGATGGTGCCAATGCCATTGACCAGCGTAATACCGTGCTTGATGGACAAGCCACTTCTCGCGCGTAACTGTACTTCATAACCTAAGGGGATATGAAAAATAAGGCCTGTCGGCACTAAAACGCGTTGTAGGGGCTCTAGTGTTAAAGGGGCGTCAATGGCTGCTCGTAAGTCCATACCTGCACTGCCTGTGGTTTCATAGTGGGGGAGGGCTTCCACGGCATGAGGCAATTTAAAAACACCCAGCGAAACGGTGCTTGTTTGTAAGTCTTTCATGGTGATTCCCCTTAATGAGTCGTTCAACGATTGCCTCGTTCATGTTTAAGAGGCAGAATAATTTGTTGATATGAGCTTTAGTGTAAAGGATTCATGACGGAGAAACAAGCCACGTTTACGAAAAAATTCCTAGGTTTTTTGATCACGTGATCTAAACACGGTGCGGGCTTGGCTGAATATGGGTAATGAGCTCCGCGAAGCTGTGGTCTTCTTTTAATAGGCCCAAGCTGTTACAATAGTCTAATAAAGCGGGGAGAAAATCCCTTAATTCATCACAGACAAAGGTGTGAAGTGCTTCAGAAGCGGGGGTGATTTCACTTTTGTCACAGGGCATGCCAATGGCCACAGGGGCTTCGTATCCATGAAAGGCTTGACGATGCACGCCGAGACTGAATAAAATTTTCATGATTTGCTGACGATAGTGGGCAATCGGTTTTAAAGAGGCTCGTTTTTTTTGTGTGGCTTCCCATGCGTGATACGCCTGGGGTAAGAGGATGGTTTGAAACACGGTATTTAAGGCCTGCAATTCTAAACGTTCTGTGGGGTTCGACGAATTATGTTCAATGGTGACATTCACCCCATGGCGCCCTAAGGCTTGTTGTACTTGACGTTGCGTTTGATTTAAGCCCCCAGCTAAACGAAATGTAGGCTTTGGATTTTCCGCGGGGTCTATGGATTGAACCGTGTCGATGCTTAAGAGTCGTGAACTGGCTACTGAAGGGGTGCTTGGGATGACTTGCCCACGACAAACGCGCCCCGATAAAAGGCGTTGGAATTGTTTTCGCTCCGTTTTACTGTGCCCTAGGCTTTCTAAACGTTCTAAAAAATGCTTTAAAAACCGTTGGTACAAAAAACCATGCCCAACAATCACCACACAAGGCAGTGCACGATGTACCGCCGTGTCTTCATTTAAAGGGCTTACACTACCCGAACGCTTGGTGTCTGTTGAAATAAAACCAATGGCAATTAATTTTTCGGCGTAGACCGCTAAGTCTTCAATTAAAGCGGCTTCTACTTCGGGTAATATGGTGTGTGCAAACAAAATTTCTGGAATTTGCCCTTTATAATAGGCTTTGGATAAATCTTCAATCGATGATAACAATTTTGGTGGGTTTAAAGGACGGGAACTCGCCTTGGCTTGAGGGCTTAAAAATTGAAAGGCATTCCCCACCAATTGATTGATAAAGGAAGCATCCTGCGGTTGAATCACTTTTTTAGACAAGGCCACGGACACAGGGCAGGGCAATAAGTTCCACGGAGATTCAATGACAGAGGCGGGAAACACGCCTAGTAATTCGTCTTGTACACCTAAAGGAAGGGGTTCGTAATTGGCGGGCGTACTAATGGGAATGCCGTATTCATCTTTCAAGCCTGTAGCCTGAAAGCGCGTGCGCTTACCTTCAGCGGAGGATATTGCATGGTCGGAGCGAGACGTATCTTGAAAGGACATGAATGACGCTTCCCTTATGTATTAAACTGCTTCATGGCACGACTAATGTCACGAGTGGCTTGTTTTTCCCGTAAGGCATCTCGTTTGTCATGTAGTTTTTTACCACGACAAACGCCCACTTCCACTTTTACCCAGCACCGACTGAAGTAAAGTTTCAATGGTACTATTGTTAAACCTTTTTCTTGTATTTGTTCAGAAAGCTTGGCGATTTCCTTTTTTTGAAGGAGTAATTTTCGTGGACGCGTGGGGGCGTGATTGTAATGTGTGCCTGACTCATAAGGGGCAATATTTAAGTGATATAAAAAAATTTCTTTGTTTTCAATACGAGCATGGGCGTCCACCAAGCTGACTTTGCCTGCACGCAAAGACTTTATTTCCGTGCCTGTGAGTACAATGCCCGCGGTATAAGTGGAGAGTACATGATATTCATGAAAGGCTTTGCGATTAGAAGCAATGGTTTTAGACATCGGTCTTATACTCTGTTTCTATAAATTTATACACAGGTTTATACAAAAAAATGATGAGGGAGCAAAGGGACAAGGCACCAGTTTTTGGCTTGAATGCCTCTAAAGAGCATCATCTTATAGTATAATATAGAAACAGTCGAGTCTTTCTTTTATTTTGAAATCTCATGTGACTAGGGTCTGTTGAACGATGCTTAAGCCGTTGATATTTTCCAACGCAAAGGCCGTGCGCCATTTGCTTCATCATCAGTCTGATGTTCACTTGCCAACGCAGTGGATGTCCCCATGGAGGGGTGCCTTTTTATGGTATCAGCTCTGTCAGTGCTTGGGGATAAAAGGCCATTTTCCTTGGGTGTATGTTTGGCAAGTCAAGCCTATGGTTCAGGCGGTTGCCGTGCTTCAAGCGGAGGCTTACCTACCGCATCGTTGGCAGTGGGACGCCTTGGTCTTAGAAGAATCGCTTCCTAATACTGAAGAAGTGCGCCGACTCTTTATGGAAGCGTTATTAACGGCTCTTTTGCAAAAGGGTGTACGTATTCTTGTCCTGTATACGACGGCGCATTCTAGCGAGCCTTTTGGATTGTTGAGACAAATGGGGTTTTTTATGGCCATGACCCGAGAGGTCTATCAGGTGAATCCCCAGCGTTTAAACACGCCTGAGGATTGGATACAGTCAGGCATACTCTTGCAGGCGGGGTGGAAACGCTTGACGCCCCTTTACTACCCCATGGCCTGTGAACATGTCAACCAGCAGTGGCCGGCGTGTTGGAAGTCTGCTTTAGAACGTCATGTGAATCATTTCAACGCTAAAGCCACGACTCATGTTCTTTCGATAGAACGGTGGTGGATGCCTACGCCAGAAGGGCAGTGTGCTATTTTGGTCGAATTGACTCGACCGCAATCGCCTTCTGCAGCCTGGACGATCACGGTCTTTCCCAGCTCCCATCAAGTCCTTGATGCTGAAAGTCTACTGCGGCTTTTTTATGCCTATGTTCAGTCGCAAGACTCGGGAGCGGAAGTCCACCTCCTAGTCTGGAATCACCAACTTCATTGGCGAGATGGGATACAGCCTTTTGTAGAGGAAATACACGCCTTAAAAAGCATCCTTTGGGTCAAGGATTTTAAAGTGCGCCCACACGATTCACAAGGCTCATTCCCCATCAGTACGCCTCCTCATTTTAAAGGGACG
>JBIJBR010000061.1:0-8264 GCA_044345135.1 Vampirovibrionales bacterium | reverse complement strand
GGGCTCAGGTTCACGACGCGACTCACGCCATTGCTCTAATTTCGGGGCTTCAGGCGGCAGCCTTGCTGGCGGACAAGGGCGATGATTGTGAGGCTGTTCGTGATTTTGCCCGAAATCAGGGGATTGAACCTCATATCCCTCCTCGTCAAAACCGTGTAGAAACAAGGTTTTATGATAAAGCACTGTATAAAGAGCGTCACAAAATCGAATGCTTATTTGGCTTTATGAAGCATTGCCGACGGCTTTTTCTCGCTTCGACAAAACAAAAAGGCGTTTTACCGCCTTCTTGCCTTTTGCAGCTGCCTTACAATGGCTAAAATGAAACCTCAACAGAACCTATTTATTGCTTTATTGTTACAAAATGAAAGACTTCACAAAAATGAAACGTCTGACGCTTAAAACTAAAGAGACCTCGATGAATATCAAAAAGAACTAGGCAGAGGCTTTAATCTTCAAGGCTTCAATCCCTGGAAGCACTTTGCCTTCAATAAACTCTAAACTCGCTCCGCCGCCTGTAGACACATGGGTAAACGTGTTTTTGGGGTAATTGAATTTTTCAATGGCGGAAACAGTATCGCCACCGCCTAAAACGGTTTTAGCCCCTGCTTGAGTCGCAGTGGCAACGGCTTCTGCGATGGCTTTGGTGCCTGCAGAAAAAGCGTCCCATTCAAAGACGCCCACAGGACCATTCCATAAAATAGACGCGCTCTTTAAAATAACGGTCGTAAACGCCTCTCGTGTTTTAGGGCCAATGTCCATCCCTTCCCAGCCATCAGGAATCGCGGTCACAGGCACGGTTTGAGTCTGGGCGTTGGGATTGAAATCATCGGCCACCACCAAATCTTCAGACAAATACACGTTCACACCCTTGGCTTTCGCTTTGGCTAAAATATCTTTCGCGGTGGGAACAAAATCAGGTTCACTTAAGGATTTTCCCACTGAGTAGCCTTGAGCCAGCAAGAAGGTATAAGCCATCCCCCCGCCGATAATGAGATTATCCACTTTGTCGAGCAAATGAGTCAACACGGCAATTTTACTAGACACTTTAGACCCGCCCACAATCGCGGTTAACGGTTTGGGGGCATCACTTAAAATACTGCCTAAGGCTTCAATTTCTTGACTCATCAATAAGCCAGCTACCGCCAAAGGTGCATAATGGGCAACCCCTTCCGTAGAGGCATGCGCACGATGAGCCGTCCCAAAGGCATCATTCACATAAATATCCGCAAAATTCGCCAAGGCTTTGGCAAGTATCGCGTCGTTTTGCTCTTCACCCGCTTCAAAGCGAACATTTTCCAAGACCAAGACTTGTCCATTTTCAAGGTGTTCGACTTTGGCTTGTGCATCAACGCCGACCACATCCTGAGCGTGAAGAACGGTCGTCCCCACCAAGAGTGCTTGTAAATGCTTCGCAATGGGGGCTAAACTTAATTTTTGACGATCCGTTTCTCTGACTTGACAAGAAGCACCTGAGTCCGTCGTCCCTTCATGCTGAGGGCGCCCCAAATGGCTGACCACAATCACTTTGGCCCCCGATTCCAAGAGGTAACGCAAGGTAGGTAAAGACGCCACGATACGACTATCATCATCAATTTGTCCATTCGTCAACGGGACATTAAAGTCCACCCGAACCAAAACACGCTTGCCTTGTAATTGACTGGCGGACAACGTTTCTAGACGATTGAAATTCATAAAAAACTCCCTTGACTTAACTGATGATCATGACGAATGTTCATACGGAACTTGTATACAAGACGGTCAAAAAACCCCTTATACCCCATTATTATACTGTAAAGTGAAGCATAAGCCAAATACTTGCCTAGATGCCCCCTTTACGCTACCCTAAGTATTAAGTATCTATAGAAATGAGAGAAGGGGCACTTCGCTCATTGATTTTAAATCTCATTATCAAAAAAAGGACCCTATCATGACCACTTCTTTTGTAGACGCCCCCACACGCAGTGAATCTGATTCCCTAGGCATTCGCCAAGTCCCTGAATCGGCGTATTATGGGATTCAAGCCTTAAGAGGTTCCGAAAATTTTCCTATCAGTGGGATTAAGCCGTCTCAACAATATCCAGAAGCCATCTGGGCTTTTAGCCAAATTAAAAAAGCCGCCGCGCGTGTCAATATGGAATTAGGGCTATTAGACCCCACGGATGCGGAGCTCAATACCCGTATTGGGCAGGCCTTAATGCAGGCGTGTGACGAAATGGCGGAAGGACGATATGACCATGAATTTATTGTGGACGTCTACCAAGGGGGCACAGGCACCAGTAACCACATGAATTGTAATGAAATTTTATCCAACCGTGCCAACGAAATTTTAGGGGGAAGTAAAGGTACCTATGTACCTGTTCACCCCAATGACCACCCCAATTTTGGTCAAAGTACGAATGATGTCACCCCCACGGTCTTAAGACTCACCTTTTTGAAAAAACACCCTGCCTTGGTGGCCAGTATTCAATTATTAGAAGAGACGTTTCGCGCCAAATCGCTTGAATTTAAGGATGTACTCATTTGTGGACGCACCCACATGCAGGATGCCGTTCCCCTGACCTTGGGCCAACAATTTGGTGCCTATGCCAATGCTTTGGCTGATGCACGTCAAAAAGTTGAAGTCGCGGCTGAAAATCTTCACTATTTAGGTTTGGGTGCTTCCGCTTTAGGGACAGGATTAAACACGCATAAGGCGTACCGTCCACTCGTGGTTCAGTATTTGTCCGACTATACGGGGATGCCTTTGAAGCCAGCCAAAGACTACTTTCAAGTTACCTCAAGCTTTGGACACTTTAGCGACTATTCCGCAGCCATGCGCTCCGTGGCCATTGAACTGGAAAAAATCACGCAAGACATCAAATTATATTCGTCAGGCCCTAAAACGGCGATTGGAGAAATCTCCATTCCTAGCTTACAACCGGGTTCTTCCATTATGCCAGGGAAGGTGAACCCTGTCTTACCTGAACTGATGAATCAGTTGTCTTACGCGGTTCAAGGCAATGATTTAACCGTCTCGCTCTGTTGTCAAAACGGACAGTGGCAGCTCAATGTCATGATGCCGATGATTCTGATTAAAGTCACGGAGTCCCAAGCATGGTTGACCAATGGCTTACGTGAGTATGCGGAACGTTGTATTGCAGGCATTGAACCGAATTTAGAATTCATTGAACAACGTATGAATTATTCGACTATTTTACTCACCGCGTTAAATCCCTTTATTGGGTATGCCCATGCCGCACAGATTGCCAAAAAAGTCTTAAGTGAAGGAAAAACCGTGCGAGAAGTAGCCTTAGCCTTGAATATCACCGACCGCTTTGGCCGCGCCTTAGACGAAGCACGCCTCAATGAGATTTTATCGGTAGAAAGTATGACACAGCCGAATGTGGGTTAGTCTCATTTAAGTCGACTGGCTTTGTGCTTTAGACGTTTTGTCTTCCCGTATTTTCTGTAAAATTAAAACTCTTGCGCTGTTGAAAGCAGCGTCAAAATGTACGACAATTCGATCCACCTTATTGAGACGAGCTAGAGATTCTTGTAAGTTTGGCAATATGGGGGGAGGGTCCGTTTCTCTTGACGCAAATAGTGCAGCAACAATACTGCTTATATACCACAAGCTAGATTTATAAAAATCGGTCTTTGCCCCTTCCCCTCTTTGATAGGCATTTCCGAGAACCATCATACAATTAATATCACCCAATTCAGCGCCTATTTGAGCCACTTCTACTGCTTTGCTGGGGTTTGCCTTGACATACTGACCGTATAAATACATATAACTCACCGCATACGCAGCAAAGCCTGACTGCTTAATCAGAGGATTCAGCAATTCAAAAGCCCTTTTTTTATCGGGCTTGAGACCAATTTCCCCGTAATAGTAATCAAAACCCAGTTCTTCTTGCGCCTGTGGATCACCCTGACGAGCCTTTTGCATTAAATCTTGTAACTTCATTTGAGTCTCAATTTTGGCTTGAACACTTAAGCGTTCATATGAAAAAGCCATTAAGGGTTCTTGGCCCACCACAAAGAGCATCAAAGCGATGCAAAAAAATCTTTGAAGGGTCTTGGGGAAGGTCGAATGAAACGTCATGGCTTTATTCCTTTAAGAATTTAAAAAACGACATTAAGCATCCTTCGACGCGAGAAACGCCTTATTCAATCGACGTTACATTTTTTTACATCTCTCGTATAATAAAATAAGCTCATAAAAAGGAATTTTCTATGCAACTCGCCCTTGAATTTGAAGCCAAAGTCTTTGGCGTTAGCGAATTAACGGCTTACCTCAAACGTACGGTGAAGATGGATCCTGTTCTAGGGGGGACGGTCCTGCTTGAAGGAGAAGTGTCCAACCTAAAACCGTCGAATCGCGGGCATGTTTATTTTACCCTCAAAGATGAATCCGCCAGTATTAATGCGGTGATGTGGGCCAGTACGGCGGCTAAAAATAAATTTAAACTACATGAAGGCATGGCACTAATTGCCACAGGAGATTTAGATTTCTATGCCCCCAACGGAAGCTATTCACTCGTGGTGAAGAAAGTGGAACCCGTGGGCATGGGCGCACTACAAGTGGCCTTTCAACAACTCAAGGATGCTTTTGAAGCGGAAGGCCTTTTTGCTTCCCAACGTAAGCGCGCCTTACCCCTTTTCCCTTTTCGTGTGGGGATCTTAACCGCTTCTACAGGAGCCGTTATTCACGATATGATGCGTGTCATTCGAGCCAAAAATCCTTTTGTAGATATTGTACTGTACCCTGTGCCTGTGCAAGGAGAAGGGGCCAGCGATGCCATTGCGAAAGGCATTCAAAGCCTTGCGGATGAACGCTTGGCGCTTGATGCGTTAATTGTCGCTCGCGGTGGTGGTAGCTTCGAAGATTTATTCTGCTTTAGTGAAGCCCCCGTCGTACGCGCTATTGCAGACTGCCCCATTCCTGTGGTCACGGGGATTGGGCATGAACCTGATTTTGGTTTGGCGGATGCGGTGGCCGATTTTTCCGCAGCGACCCCCACCATGGCGGCAGAAGCCTTAATCCCCGATGGCTACGCCATGGAAAGGGACTTAAAAGAAACGGCTCGCTTTTTAAGCAGCGAAGTAGAGCATCAGTTACTTTTGTCTGAAGAGCATATTGCGGCCTTGGCGGAGCGCCTTTTATCCCGAATCACGCCTGAAGTACAAAGGGCCGAACACCATTTACTACAACTGAAAACTAGCCTCGGTCATGCCATGACTCAGCAATTACTAAGTTTAGAAAATAATTTACAAGGCATGGAAGATGAACTCAAAGCCTTTAGTCCTTTGCATATTTTAAAGCGAGGCTATAGTGTGCTCAGTAACGCTGAGACGGGAGAAATGATTAGTTCACGGGTGGATCTACACGCTTTGCCCCCACTAAAGGTGGTGCTGGCAGACGGCAGCATTCAGCTTCGGGGGTACGCACTTGACGAGCAGTCAGAATCTATGAGTTTGTAGACGTGGCTTGATCTTGCTTTAAGGTGGATAAATCCTTAATCACTAGACGTTTGGTAAGGGCATTGGCGACATTCAACAGTAGTGTCATCCCGAGACTATGGGCCGCAAAGCCCGTTAAAAAGATAAGGCTTGCCACATTGCCTGCCTGTTTCGCTTTTTTTTCGCCTTGTTCTGCGGAAACGTCATCCACCACCTGCTGAATAAACTTCGCTTCACCACCCAACCAAGAGGTCTGCGCTTTTTCAATAAAGGTATTGGCTTTAAAGTGACCTGCTCGACTTAAGGCTTTGTCAGCCACTTTAGCGAGATTTCCATTAAAAACACGGTCGCCATAAAAAAAAGAAGGACATGCAATACAGTATTTAATAAAGGTTTCTAGTCGTTCATATTGATCTCTCGCCCAGACGAGGTCATTGACATTATTGGCCATAAAGATGGCGAATAATCCGCCGAGGGACAGGTAAATCCCGCTGGTATAGTCCATAGAATTTCTGATTTTTAAAAGCCAAGGGGCAATGGATTGACCTTTTTTTACCGCTTGATCAATGCGATGGTGCGTTGCCCAAGCCACCGTTGCAGGAATCATCACCAAGCAAGCTTGAGAGACTAATTTGAAAGGTTCTTGCTTTTTACGAGCCTCCGTATTCGTCAATTTTTTGGAGTCTTCATCCGATAAATAATTTTGGGACCCTGTAAAGCGGTCTTTATGAGCAAATACTTTGGTGATGAATTGCTTGGTAGGGGAAATAAAACTCAATGCCAGCGTGGAAAGCAATAAATTGGCGATTAAAACGGATTGTTTAGCCTTATACACTTTTTTAAGCGTGTTAGGGGTTTGAGCAATATGAGTGATCGCGTTTTCGAGCGTTTCTTTTTTTAAGGCGAGTTGTTTTTGGACCCATTTTTGTTGATCAAAAAAGCCACTGGGGGTTTTAAGGCGTTTTTGGATTCGTTCTACTTCTTTATTTAAATGAGCCATTGCGCTTGGTTCTTGACCTGCATCAAGGTGTGACCAAGGCAAGTTGAAAAGCATCTTATTTTTTTGGGGTAAATGATGTGAAACTAAGTGATTTAAGATGAGCGTAGAAATAGGTACCCAGATAAATCCACATATTGTGTTTAAGCTTACTTCAATGAAGCGTTCACGTTGCTCATCTTTATTTCTGGCTGACATATAAATAGGGATATCCCAAGCGGTGACATCTAAAACCCCCCGATACAGTAAATCATTGCTTTGCACGGCATCGGCCGATTGTAGTAGCCAAGGGAGCGGAGTACTGCTTGAAGCAATAGGAAAAACAGGAGGCAAAGCGAATTCATCCTCTTCTTTGGAAAGCCTAAGTCATTGATTGAAGTCTTATTACTTTACATAGTTTCGCATATAAAATGGACGCTTGCAAGTAGTTTGCTCGGTAGTGGAATGATAAAAACGGGCCCCTGTGATTTTTAAGCCTCCGTTTGAAGAGAATACGAAAGCCAAAAATGGACGAGCCTTCTGGAATAGCACTGATGTGAGGCATTATTTCCAAAATGCAAGCTATTAAATACAGCTTACAGAGGATGAAAAGAAACAATACCTTCATTATTCTGATAATAGATAAAAGTGCTGTTTAAAAACACCTTTTATTTTGCTCTGTCTCTTTTCAGTAAACTTGATAAGGAAATTATACGATGTCAATTCAATCGGTAGGACAACCCGTTTTTAACTCTTTACAAAGAACAAGATACAAAGGTCCTCCTATATCAGCGACTCCTGATCCGCTATTTTCTGACCTGCCTGCTTTTCACAATAACCAGGCAATCGCCAAAGTCAATGCTGCAGCATTTCACAAGGCTGATCTCACAGCACAAGACATCGCCAGCACCTTTGACGGTAGTATTAAAACCATCTTAACCACAGAAGGTCTTACCAACAAAGAAAAATCTGACCAAATCGCTGACATCCAAAACCAAAGACGTGTTGACCTACTAGTATAAAACACGAGCTCATCTGTACGACATGGCCCCCACTCTTAAATAAGTGGGGGCCATGTCTTTTAAAAAATGCCCGCTACAACCAGGCGCTGAAATAGAAAGTTAGGCAAAAGGCTATCTTTCCGGGGCGTGACACCCTCAACATAAACGCTAAAACTTCACATTAATTCACTTGACAATAACCTATACACCCATCCAACAGGCCTCCTCACTCAATCCTAAAACGATTGTAAAGCTTTGTAACAAATGCACAATTCTTACACCAAATAATACTTTATTGAAACAAGACATAGAGACCCTATTGAAACATCCACAGATCCGTTAAATCTTATGTCTGAAAAATGTACATCAAAAAAGGAGAACTTATTATGACCACTTCCAATGTTAACCTGCCTGCTTTTCACAATAACCAGGTAATCGCCAAAGCCAATGCCCTCGCATTTCACCAGGCTGGTCTCACACCACAAGACATCGCCAGCACCTTTGACGGTAGTATTAAAACCATCTTAACCACAGAAGGTCTTACCAACAAAGAAAAATCTGACCAAATCGCTGACATCCAAAACCAAAGACGTGTTGACCTACTAGTATAAAACACGAGCTCATCTGTACGACATGGCCCCCACTCTTAAATAAGTGGGGGCCATGTCTTTTAAAAAATGGCCGCTACAACCAGACACTGAAATAGAAAGTCAGGCAAAAGGCTATCTTTCCGGGGCGTCTCCGCCCGAGTATTGTCGCTGCCTAGAGTCTTTACGGCCGTGTTCGGGATGGGAACGGGTGGGATCCTCAGGCTGAATTACCTAACCAATATCAACGGGTACATA
>JBIJBR010000231.1:0-2727 GCA_044345135.1 Vampirovibrionales bacterium | reverse complement strand
AAGCGGTTACAAAAATGGCTTGGTTAACTACCCAGGCGCTAATTTAGAAGCGTATCAAAGTGGTACGATCAACGATATTTGGAATTACGGTCAAAACCTCACGGCTGAACAACACGGGAACCGTAATACTGCCGTCATTTAAATTAAGTTAAATGACTTTTTCTTGCAATACCCTTCTTAACAAGATGTTGAGGAGGGTATTGTGTTTGTTTACAGCATGTGAAGGTGTTATAATACAGGCATACTCACCCCATCTCAACTGATTTAATCGATAGGATGCTTCATGTTTATTTCAAAAATGGCGTATTTGTTAGCCAATGTCGTGGAATTGTATACCTTAGTGTTATTTGTGCGTATTTTACTGACGTGGATTCCCAACTTAAATTGGTATACGCAACCCCTGCGTTTTTTAGCAGAGATAACCGACCCTTTACTGAATAGCGCCCGCAAGATTATCCCCCCTGTAGGCATTTTTGATTTGTCTCCCCTCGTGGTTTTTTTAGCGTTACAACTTTTACAAGTCTTGCTCAGAAGTTTTTAAATGGTATAAAGCTCACCCCATTTTCAAAAAACGTGTGAGGCAAGGATAAAGAAACATCTAATTTTAGAAAGTGCTTGATTATATTTTGATTGATTTATCAGCAAGTAAATATATAAAAGCAGGCTTTTTCAACAACCACTTTAAGAATTATACATTTAATTCAACATGTCCAAACACTCTGGGTGGGAACATTTAATTTCGCCTGTTCTTGCGCTTACTCCTGCTGGCATATGGGGACTATAGTCAAACCAAGGTAAAGTTGCTTCGAAGTCATTGGTACTACGAGGCACCTCTGCTAAATTAGTTAGTAAATAAAAATATTCTTTTTTAGGGAAGTTTTCTAAAGCAATCACAAGACCATCTCCTAGAACTTGGCCTGGATTATTTATGGGGTCCATATTATTTGCATTCTGATGTTGAAAACCAAGTAACCCCACGCCTGAATGTAAGATGAGTCCTTCATTTGTATATTCATCATGAGCAGTTCCTGCATTCCACGCCTGATAATCCGCAAGAGATTGGATACACCCTTGGGTTGTTGAATTGGTATCACATACTTTGGAGGCATTAATGTATTTCATGGGGTCATCGTAAAAAGATTCTCCATTGAATGCGGCTTGCTGATATGCCACAGCGACGGTATTGTAAGCTTCTTTGAAGAGCGCTTTTTTCTTGATTTTGTCTTGATTGATATACAATTGAGGCAGAGTCAGTGTGGCAATCAACCCCAGAATGCCCAAACTCACCAAGAGTTCAACCAAGGTAAATCCGATTTTCTTGATGCTTGATGCTTGATGCTTGATTTTTAACATAAAGAGCTCCTTGTTAAAAGTTAATACTTCCTTTCAAGAATTATACTTTAGGATTTGTCTTTCTGGTAGGGGGACTAGAGTTTTCTCCCTTGAGTGGTGGAGCGCTTTCCTTGCACGAAGATTATCTCTGCAACGTGACGCCTTGATTAAGCATTTATCCCTTGCCGCCGCCTTGAGGGGCCAGGAGGTAACGTTGCATGACTCCAAAAAAGAGTAAAGACGGCAGCAACATTAAAATCGTGCCCGCCGCGATTTGTCTCCAATCACTACTGAATTGTCCTTGCAGTTGCACCAGCCCTGTGGTTAAGGTCAAGGTTTGAGGTTCGTTGGTGAGGAGAGACGCCCACAAGAAGTCCCCCCATACCGCAATGACGCTAAAAATGCTTAAGGTGATTAAAGTGGGCTGAATGAGGGGGACAATGACTTGAAACACCCGCTGGGGGAGTGACGCTCCATCCAGCACCGCCGCTTCTTCATAGTAAAGGGGGATTTCATCCACGGCTTGCTTCACCATTAAAATGCCAAAGCCACTGACGCAAAACGGCAGTGCAAGGCCTGTCCATAAGGCAAAAATGCCAGAACGGGCGGTGAGTCCAAGCTTTAGGACGAAGGTATACAGCGGAATCATCAGCACTTCAAAGGGGACAAACATGGTGGCGAAAATTAACGCATAGACCCAAGGTTTTGCCTTGAATTCAAAGCGACTCAGGGCCATGCCCGCCAGTAACGCATTGACTACATTGGCCAAGGTGGCGAGACTCGTGACCACCAGTGAATTTAAAAAGAATTGAGGCAAGGGAAGGCTCTGTAAGACTTTTAGGTAATGTTCAAGTGTGGGGGCATGAGGGAGCCATTGGGGAGGTGTACTAAAGAGGGCTTCTTCACTGCCTTTGAATGAGGTGGTTAACATCCATAAAAAGGGAAGGATGGCCACGAGCACGCAGACGCTTCGAGCCAATCCGATGAAAATCGGGAGGAGTGGGGATTTGTTTGGTGCCGTCATGGGGTAGACTCAATTTTTTTAAGGGAGGGTGCAACAGGCGTTATATCAGAGCTTATACGCTTTTTAATGAAGGTTTGCATCAAGGTTAACAGTACGATGAGTCCTGCGAATAAAATCCCTGCTGCTGTGGCGACGCCTAAATCCAAACGTTGGAAAGCACGTTCATAAATGTAGAAAATAAGCGTTTTAGACGCGCCAATGGGGCCTCCTCCTGTAAGGATATAGACTTCACTAAAAATTTTAAGGCTCCCGAGCGTGCAAATCATGGTGACCAACGCCAGCATGCCTTTGAGTTGGGGTAAGGTTAAATAGAGAAATTGTTGCCACGCATTGGCACCATCGAGCCTTGCGGATTCATACATCATTTTGGG
>JBIJBR010000111.1:0-5539 GCA_044345135.1 Vampirovibrionales bacterium | reverse complement strand
ATAATAGGCGCTGGCCTTCCATACCACGACAAGCGCAATGGCAGGTAAAACCCAATGTGGTGAGCTTAACCACGGTATACTCGGTAGCGACAAAGCGCTTAGTCCGCTGTTGAGCAGTCCTTCTCCCGCGAGTACCCACTTCCACAACATGCCTGCCACCACCATACTCACCACGACAGGGAGATAAACCAAAACCCGCAGCAGGCTGACGCCTCGAAAGCGCCCTGCAAAAAGGAGCGCCATCCCTGTGGAAGTAACCAAAACCGTGGGTAAAATGTAGAAGAGTAAGATCAACGTGTTCCACAAGGCCTGTGTAAAATCAGGCGAGCTTAACACGCTTAAGTAATTCCCGATGCCTACAAAGCGAGGGTCATACAGTTGGTGCGTAAAATCGAGACCACTCATTTGAAGGGCCTGCCCGAAAGGTAAAATGAACACGAGCAGTAGACTCAGACAAGGCAAGCCTAATAAAAGCCATGGCGCGGTGTTGGATCGAGATAAAGACACTTAAACAATCCTTATTAAATTTCAGATGAGTTCAGTCTATCATAATTCAGAGGGCTGGGGCAGGGTCTTTAAAAAGGGCAGGATGTGTTCATAAAGGGCTTGGGCATCCCCCGTAATCAAGACGGTTTTATGTCGATGGGTGTGCCCGCTGAGGATACGCATCGGGCTTTGGGGAAGCCTCCACGCTTTGGCGAGTAATTGCAGGGCAGCTTCATTGATTTTTCCGTTTTCGGGTACGGCACGGACACAAATTTTTAGTGCATGGCGATTATTTTCCACTTCAAGCACCCCTATAATGGCTTGACGAGAAGATTTCGGCGTGACTCGTAAAAAAAACATGGACGCCTCCGTCGACGAGGCTGAGACAAAGCGGATTCATCGCGTCACACTCCTGATGTTTTTATGGATAGCGGTTTAAATGTTGATGTAAGTAATGCCCTGTTAAGCTTTTGGCGGTGGCGGCCACTTGTTTGGGGGTGCCTTGCGCCATAATGTGTCCTCCCGCTTCACCGCCTTCTGGTCCTAAATCAATGATCCAATCGCTTGCCGCGATATAATCCAGCTGGTGTTCAATCGTCACGACGCTATGGCCTTGTGCCACCAAGCGTTTTACCACATCAATAAATAAATGGAGATCGTGCCAATGCAAACCAATCGACGGTTCATCAAAAATGTAGAGGGTATGTCCTGTCGGTTTTCTCATTAAATCAGTGGCAAGTTTAAGCCGTTGCGCTTCCCCACCAGACAATAAAGGCGCGCCTTGTCCCAAGGCCAAATACCCTAAGCCCACGTCACATAATAATTGTAAATGTTGTCCCAAGCTCGGGTGACTTTCAAAAGAAGGCTTCGCCTCTTCAATGGAGGTATCTAAAAGTTCACAGATGTTTTTTCCATGATAACGTACCCGTAAGACTTCAGGTTTAAAGCGCTTTCCTTCACACGTCGAACAGGGAATTTCAGCACTCGGGAGCATCCCTAAAGACAACTTCAAGGTGCCTGCCCCTTTACAGGTTTCACAACGCCCGCCTTTGACGTTAAAACTAAAGTGAGATGCCGTTAAACCCTGCGCTTTGGCGTCTAAGGTATTGGCATATAAATTGCGAATCGCTTCAAAAATACCCGTATACGTGGCAGGGTTGCTTCGGCTGGTACGACCAATCGGGGATTGATCCACCACGACGAGCTTGTCGATTTGTTCAATGCCTTCAATGGACTTCACCCCTTTGGGTAAGGTGAGATTTAAGTCTTGCAACGGAATGTTTTTTTTTCGTCCGTAAGACCCCATGGTGGCTTGAATGTATTGCTCCGCATAGGGTAAGAGGCATTCAAATAAGAGGGTCGATTTTCCAGACCCACTCAGGCCTGTAATGGTGACCATTTTTCCTAAGGGAATAGACACTTGAAGATTTTTTAGATTGTGAGGGGTACAGCCTTTTAAGCGAAGGCTTCGATCGGCTTTGGGAACTTTTGGGGTCAGGTTCATGGCCATACGGAGCTTCCCAGAAAGATAGCCCCCCGTTAAAGAGGCTTCGATGGATTCTAAGGCGAGGGGTGCCCCCGCGAAGATGAGTTCCCCCCCTAGTCGGCCTGCCAAGGGGCCAATATCCACGACGTAATCCGCTTGGCGAATGACTTCTTCATCATGTTCCACGACCAAAACACTATTGCCTTGGTCTCTTAAATTTTTCAGCGTGTTAATTAATTGTTGATTGTTATGGGCATGCAAGCCAATGGAGGGTTCATCCAGTACGTACATGACCCCCGTTAGCCCACTACCGAGTTGGCTGGCTAGTCGAATGCGCTGCGCTTCCCCCCCAGAAAGAGAAGACGCTCGCCTGCCTAAGGTGAGATACGTCACCCCGACGTTTTTTAAAAATTGTAAACGGGCCAACACCTCTTTCATCGCGAGTTCAGCAATGGTGGCTTCTGTCGGGGTGAATTGTGTTTGGGTGACTTGCAAGGCGTCATACGCCTCACTTAAACTTAGGGCATGTAAGTCTTTTAACGTGAGTGAATCCCCCAAGCGCACCTGTAGCGAAAAAGGTTTGAGTCGATGCCCCTGACACGACGGGCATTCGGATTCTTGGGTAAATTGTCTAAAATAGTGTTGGCCGGACAAGCCCCCTGTATTGGCCTTTAAACGAAGTAAGGGGAGGATCCCTTCAAAAGACTCAAAAAAGCTTTCCCAGTCTTCTGGGCTTTCGTCGTATTGTACGTCTTTCACAGGAAAGGAAGCGTTCGCCTCTTTTTCTTTCCCATAAAAAAAGAGTTGCTTCTCTGCCGCCGTCCAAGCCTTCCACGGCGTTGAAACAGGTAAGCCTAAGAATTTTTCAAACGCCGTCAAGACTCGTTTGTGCTTGCCCCACAATAAAAAAGTCAAAGACGGCATGGCACCGTCCTTCAGACTTAACTGAGGGTCTTTAATTAAGGCGTTTTCATCAATATGAAGTTGATGCCCCGTGCCTTTACAGGTGGGACAAGCCCCATAGGGTGAATTGAAACTAAACAGTCGTGGAGACATTTCTCCAAAATCCAGATCACAGCTCAGGCAGGCCATAAAGACAGACATCATCATGTCGAGTTCATCAGACTGATGCGGTTCTTGCGTTAAAATCCGCACATACCCATGGGAGCGTTCCACGGCTTTGGCAAGGGCTTGCTCTAAACGACGCAGCGTGGCGTCTTTTCCGTGACGCAAGACCACGCGGTCCAAGACCACGTCAATGTCATGCACTTTATAACGCGCGAGCTTATAGCCATCCGGTAATTCATCTAAATCTAGTGCTTCTCCATCCACCCGCACACGGGTAAAGCCTTCCTTACGTAATTGTTCAAATAAGGCGCCATAATCCCCTTTTCGTCCCCGTACGAGGGGGCTTAAAATCTGAATACGCGTGGCTTCGGGGAACTTTTTAAGTCGCTCTAACATTTGTGGCAAACGCTGAGGCTGCACATTGGCTCCACAATGGGGGCAATAGGCGCGCCCTACTTTGGCAAACAACACTCGTAGGTAGTCATCCACATTGGTGACGGTACCCACGGTGGAGCGAGGGGAATAGAGGGTGGTTTTTTGTTCGATGGCAATGGCGGGGGACAAGCCCGTTAAGCGCCGAACGGGGGCTTTGGCTTGTTTACCGATAAACTGTTGGGCATATTCGCTGAGCGTACTGATATACCGGCGCTGGGCTTCACTATAGAGGGTGTCAAAGGCGAGGCTACTTTTACCGCTGCCTGAAATTCCTGTAAACACGACGAACTGATGCTTAGGAATACGGAGCGAGAACCCCTTTAAATTATGGGTGTAGACCGCTTCTATGTCAATAAAAGCATGGGACGGATGCACCACGTTCATTTCTGCACCTTTTTGCGTTAGGCTTCGTTTTAAGGGGGAAGCTTTCAACGTATTGTAAAGCAAGTAGGGGAGTAACTCAAGGCAACTTTTACGGGAGGTATTTTTTTAGTTGAGGTGGCATGGTTTGAATGGCTGGATGATTACGATGCTCTTGTAATTGCTGTAGCAACGGTCGGTCTAGACCTCGCTCCCCGTTTTGGCTATTTTTAAGACGTTCCTCCATTGCTCGTAGTAAATTTGCTTTGAGATTAGGGTGAACGGCAGCTTCATATGCTTCGACTTGATAAAGGAGTGACGTCACTGCCGGAGGAAGCATATGTTTTGGGTAGTTTTTGATGACCGCTTGACAGCGACGCTGAAGCCCTTCCAATCCTGAGATAGAGGAGAGGAATGAAAAAAGAGAGGTTTCTTTTCGTGTGCTTTGACTTGATACAGGAGTGACGTCACTGCTGCAGGAAACATATATTTTGGGTAATTTTTGATGACCGCTTGACAGCAACGCTGAAGCTCCTGTTAGCTGGTCTACCCCCTCGTGTATCGAAGCATTAAATTGATTATAAAGTGGTATGAAAAGTTTAGAGGTCTCATGCTTTTCGCCATAGTTTCCTTTTTCAAGAGAAAGCAATAGGTAAACCAAATTCGACAAATCGTGGGATGCTACTTTAATAGTCCTTAAGGAAGAGTGTGTTTGAGGATTATGTATAGCTTCTAATAAAGAATCGACTGGTACAGTAGACTGATAAGTATTCGCTTTGACTAAATTGAGTAATTTCAAGGGAAGGGTTCCTTCTGGACAAGGGGATACCTTTCTATTAAAGGTGCTGAAACATTCTTGATGCGAGGGTAAGCGTAATTTGTTACATGAATGAAAACATCTGTTACAATAAAAGGATATTTGAAGTCGATGAGGGGGATTTGAACATGACGACGACACATCGCTATCCACGGCAGTCTCGTTTTGAGCAGGCACGGGTTTCGGCGACGGATTATCACGCCGACTATGCCGAATCCCTTCACTCGCCTGAAACTTACTGGCAACGTCAAGCCCAGCGTTTGGACTGGCAAGTCCCCTTTCAAAGTGTCAATACCAGTCGTTTGACGGCCGAAGAGGTGCATATTGAATGGTTTAAAGACGGCGCCTTAAATGTGTGTGCCAATTGTGTGGATCGTCATGCGCAGGCGACGCCCCAGCGTACGGCGATTATTTGGGAAGCCGATGACCCTGCTACCCCTTCTCGCACGCTGACCTATCAAGACTTATATGAAGCGGTTCAAGTCTGTGCCAATATGCTCAAAGCCTTGGGGGCAAACCCCGCAGAACCGATTACGATCTACATGCCCATGATTCCTGAAGCGGTGATTGCTATGCTGGCCTGTAGTCGCTTGGGTGTGCCCCATTCGGTGGTTTTTGGTGGGTTTTCCCCCAAGGCTTTGAAGGACCGACTGGTGGATTGTGGCAGTAAAATCGTGATCACCGCCAATGAAGGGCGACGCGGTGGGAAGATTATCCCACTGAAGGCCAATGTGGATGCGGCTTGTGAAGGACTCGCGGTGGAGCATGTCTTGGTCTTTGACTATACCCAAAATCGGGAGCTCCCTTGGCAGGCGGAGCGCGATCAGTGGTGGCAGGACTTAGCAGCCACGGTTCAAAGCATTTGCTCCGTAGCGGTGGTTTCGGCG
>JBIJBR010000060.1:0-8324 GCA_044345135.1 Vampirovibrionales bacterium | reverse complement strand
CTCAAAAGGGTCACCTGTAACCCAGTTTTTTAGTTTTGTCATCATGTTACTCATATGGTCTTGTCAACCTCCCTCAGTCTGTGTGGTGTACATCAATACTCAAATTTTAAACGGGAAAACCAAAAATACTTTCCTATGTTTATCATACCAGCGAAATAGCATTTTATGCAAACAGTTTAGTTCCAATACGTACGATTGTAGCACCATGACTTAACGCTTGGCCATAATCGTGAGACATCCCCATCGACAGATGAGGCAAGCGTATATTAAAACGGGCTTCTAGCTCCTGCCCAAGGGCGTTCAGGCGGCCAAAACAATCGTCAATACACGTGTCGTCCTCCGTCAATGGCGCCATCGTCATTAAGCCATGTAATTGCACCTGTGGAGAAAGTTTGAGGGCTTGCTCCACCAAATGGGGGAGTGCTTCTGGTGAAACCCCTTGCTTAGAAGATTCACCCGACGTATTCACTTGAAGTAAAATCCCTTGACTAACTTTTAAGGCGTCTGCTTTTTCAGCAATACTCTGCAGAAGTTCTGACGTATCTACACTATGAATTAAATCATAATGCCCTACGATTTTATTCAGCTTGTTTCGCTGAATCCGCCCTAAAAAGTGCCATTCAATCGCTTCATTCAGCTCAACAGGTAAAGTCGCACGTTTGGTGAGCGCTTCTACCGCTTTATTTTCACCCATGGCCATCAGGCCACAGCGAAACGCCCCCTGTATCGCCTCCGTATCCACGTGTTTGGTGACGGCCACCAAGGTCACGTTTTGCCAATACGGTGCGTTGGGATAGCCCAAAATCATGAGGTTTTCATGAATGCGTTCCTGCCACGCTTGAATACGTTGCTCCGCATCTTTTGAAGAATCCGCATCCCTTGATTCATTTGAAAAAGCATTCAACGGATTCATTATCGCAAAGTTCCTTGCCACTCGGGATGACGCCAAATGACTTCTGCTTCGGTGGAAATCCCCCCACGAGCAGAAAAATTACTATGCACCCGCAACCATCGAGGATTCGCCGCGGCGATAATATCTTCCGCAATTTTATTGGTGATGTTTTCATAGAACATCCCCACATTTCGATACGACAACATGTAATATTTAAACGCCTTTAATTCAATACATACGGCGTTGGGAATGTATTCGACCGTAATCACACCAAAGTCAGGCAATCCTGTTTTAGGACAAACACTGGTGAATTCTTCTACCTTTACCGTAATGGTATAGTCGCGATGCGGATTTAAATTTCCCCAAATTTCAATAGGAGGATAAACCGCCTTTTCCGCAGAAATACTCTGTAAATAATCGCTGGTATCAATCATAAAAAAATCCTTTAGCTATGTCTGAAAGAGACAAATCCATTATAGACTAAACAAGCGTTAATGACTTCCTAGATTGTACAAAATTGAAACGCCTATAAGGAATATATCTGATGAGACCCCTATTTTTAATTATTTTAGTCGTCGCGGTTGGTTTTGCGTGGTTTAAATTGCTTCCCTCCAGTCAAAGTAAAGCCAAGTATGAAGAAGCCCCCTACACCATAGAGAAAAGTGAAGGCTCCTTTCAAATCCGAAGATATCCCGCCTTAACCTATGCGGAAGTAACGGTAGAAGGCAGCCGAGAAGAGGCCGCCAATCAAGGTTTTCGAGCTTTATTTGGATACATTACGGGGAAAAATGGGACTCAGGAAAAAATTGCCATGACCATTCCCGTCTTTCAGGAACTCGTGGCCTTTGGCGTGGCTTCCGATAGGCCCCCTAGTTCGACCCAATGGGCCTTCCGCTTTGTGATGCCCCAAGCCTCGACGCATTTACCGATGCCTCAAGACAGCCGTATTAAGATCTACCAATCGACCCCCTTTCGAGTGGCCACGGTCAAATTCAATGGGCGCTTTAACTCAGAAAATTTAGTAACGCATAAAAACAAGCTAGACGAGTGGGTCAATAAAAAAGGCTTTACCTTTGAACCCCATACGCATGAAATCTACGCCGCCTATAATGGACCGTTTACGTGGCCCAGTAATCGTCGTAACGAAGTGCTGTTCCGCATCAAATAGGCAAGACGGCCTCTCTATTAGTCCGCCGTCCCCTTGAGCGCAAATCCCTCTTCCTACTAAAAAGAAGAGGGATGGATTGTTGAGTAAACCGTACGACCAAGCACTGATATTAACGCACCACAGCACCTTGGGGGCGACGACGAGACGTAATGCCCATACGATATAAGTAATCGTACTGTTTGGCTTCTTGACGCGTGATATAATAATACTGAGGCGTGACCACCACGGTTGTCCCCACAACCGAAGCCGTCCCCATAAAAGGCTTACCTGCGGAACGTAATCGTTCTTTTTCTTGACGATACGCATAGTCCACATAGCGTGGGTAAGGACGAATACTTTGAAAATTATTCAAACTCGGATTCCCCAAATTGTCATAATTTTGAGTATAAATTTTATTGATCCGTTCATAATTGCGTTCGTTTTCTTGCCATTGCGCATGACGGTCCACAGGGCTTAAATTAGACGTGTCTCGAGGCGCAGGATAATTCACCGTATCATAAGGATAGCCAATGGCTGACGGTTGACCCAAGCATCGCCCATAAGGAGATTGTACACAGGGATAAGCACCGTACCCATACCCTCCCCCTCCTTGAGAGGAAGATTGATACACGTTATTTCCATTGCCCTGAATATACACCGAATTGGCAGATGCCGTCACTTGAAACATGCCTAAAATAAGGAAAAAGGCAAAAAATCTCAAATAGGCTAACCAAGACAAACGTGCCCATACACCCATACGAAGTCCAAATATAGTCATAAAGCAAAACACCTTATCATTTTTATAAGCCAGTACATCTATTCCAGTATTTAGCCGCTTGTATCACAGATTTAGTCTGCATTCAGTTCTTCTAAATACCAACGAGAGTCAAAAAACCTGCAGAAAGCCAAAGACTTTTGCCAGCTATAAGCATAAAAGCGAAAAACGCTACAAGAGGTGCTTTATGCCTCAAAACAATACAATTTGTTACATTAAAGCAAGTGACGTCCATCAGTGGCTTAGCATTCTATGGTGGCACTGGCCAACGACTAAAAATAAGATTGACAAGTCCTTTTGCTTTGTTTAAGCTAAATAAGCTTAGAGTAGAATTGGCGTGGTTCCCGTTCACTTTATGTTGAATGTTGACTATTTGAGTCTTGAAATCAGATGAAAATAAAAATTCTACATAAAGTTTCGAGTTGCAAATGCTTTGCCCTTTCTACAAAATAAACGTGCTGACTTATGTGTCCCTAACTATTACAATTATTTTGAGGAGGTTTCCTCTGTGCCTACAATTGCACAATTGGTTCGTCAAGAACGTAAATCGATAATCAAGAAAACGAAGTCCCCTGCTTTGATGGCTTGTCCTCAGCGGCGTGGCGTTTGTACTCGGGTCTATACCACAACACCTAAAAAGCCAAACTCGGCCTTACGTAAAGTGGCTCGTATTCGTTTGACCAACGGATTTGAAGTCACCTCTTATATTCCTGGTGTTGGACACAACTTACAGGAACACTCTGTGGTACTGATTCGTGGTGGTCGTGTGAAAGACTTACCTGGGGTTCGTTATCACATTATTCGTGGGACTTTGGATTGCGAAGGGGTTAAAAACCGTAAGCAAGCACGTTCCAAATATGGTGTTAAGAAAAGTGGAGAAGTGGGTAAGAAGAAAAAGTAAGTCCCCCTTTTTTAAGGAAGACTTCATGAATTCATTACATGCCGTAATGTTACAATTCTCTTATCACACTATTCACTCAATATCTAGGAGTATTAAAGCCTATGCCTCGTCGTTATCGTCCAGAAAAAAGAATCCCTTTGCCTGATTCACTTTACAATAGTGCTCGTGTCGCTAAATTTATCAACCGCTTAATGCAACGTGGTAAAAAAAGTGTTGCAGAAGGTATTTTTTATGATGCTGTTGAAATTCTAGACGCCAAGGGTGGCGAAGAATCTGGGGTGGATATCTTTTTCGCTGCCTTGGATAAAGCGCGTCCTTTAGTGAGGGTTAAATCTCGTCGTGTGGGTGGTTCCACCTACCAAGTCCCCATGGAAGTGGATGACGAAATGGGTGAAGCCATTGCCAGTCGTTGGATTATTGGCTTTTCCCGTAAGCGTGGTGGACGTTCCATGAGTGAACGTTTAGCTTCTGAGCTTTGGGAAATCTCCACAGGGGGTGGAGCCACCATGAAAAAGCGTGAAGAAACGCACCGTATGGCTGAAGCCAACAAAGCGTTTGCTCACTACCGCTACTAAAACGTTTGATACACTTGAATTGAAGAGGGTAGATTGATATCAATCCACCCTCTTTTTGTCTATAAAAGCGACGATACGTTCATTTGAATACAGAAATAAGGGGGAGCAAGTTTGATTGACTCACTCCCCTTATTCTTAAATATAAAGGTCCAACAGTCTTTAGGCTTCTAATTCTCGAGCTTTACCGCCCCCACCTTTACGACTCGTCACCGAGGCGGAGTCTCCAGTCAACTTAGGAAGCTGACCTTTGGCTTTGGATTCCACGCGAATTTCAAAAGAATCTAAGGGTAAATCACCTGTGACTTTAAAGACGACTTCTTTCTTTTTGGTGACAATTTCTTCACCATCATCGCCGTCTTTATACTCTTCTGTGACTTTTAAAGACGCTTCAATCACGTTGCCCTCTTTGTATTCACTTAACAAGAGCGCTTCACTTAAGGGATCTTCCAAACGACGTTGTAAAACACGACGCAAAGGTCTTGCCCCATAAGTAGGATCATACCCTTCTTCGGCCAAAAAGTCTTTGACTTCAGCGGTTAATTCCAACTTCAGCTTGCGGTCATTCAGACGCTTGAGTAAGTCTTTCATCATAATATCCACAATTAAACGAATTTCTTCTCGTTTTAAGGGTTCAAAAATGATGGTGTCGTCCAAACGGTTAATAAATTCAGGGCGAAACACTTGCTTCATGGCATCTTTCACACGGTCTCGAATCTTAGCGTAGCGAGCAGCGGCTTCTTCTTTGTCCGAACCGCCAAAGCCAATACTAGAAGGATTTTCAATGCCGGATGCCCCGACATTCGATGTTAAAATCACAATGGTGTTTTTAAAATCAACGACACGGCCTTTCGAATCAGACAGTCGTCCATCATCCAAAATTTGAAGCAAGATATTAAACACATCAGGGTGAGCTTTTTCCACTTCATCAAACAACAAAACGCTGTAAGGCTTACGACGAATAGCTTCTGTCAATTGCCCACCTTCATTGTAACCCACATAACCAGGAGGAGAACCAATGAGTTTCGACACCGTATGGCGTTCCATAAATTCAGACATATCTAAGCGAATCATATTTTCGACAGAACCAAAGAAATACTGAGCCAAGGTTTTGGCCAGCTCCGTTTTTCCTACCCCCGTGGGGCCACAAAAAATAAAGGAGCCAATCGGGCGATCAGGGCTTTTGAGTCCTACTCTCGCACGACGAATGGCTTTGGAAATCGCCACTACCGCTTCATGCTGACCAATCACCTGTTCATGCAAGGTGTCTTCCATTTTCATTAACTTATCGCTTTCGCTTTCCGTTAATTTGGACACAGGAATCCCCGTCCACTGGGACACGACACTGGCAATATCTTCAACCGTCACGGTGATATTTTTGGGATCCAAAGTCTTTTTATGGGCATCGGCAATATCACGAAGCTGGTCCCGCAAGGTCGCTTCTTGATCTCGAATTTCGGTGGCCTTGTCAAAATCTTGGCCACGAATCGCCTCTTCTTTTTGACGAACCAAAGCCTTAATTTCACGTTCTAACGCCTTACCTTCTTCGGGTAAAGCACTATTGTTCAACCGTACACGAGACGCCGCTTCATCCACCAAATCAATGGCTTTATCTGGCAAAAAGCGATCCGAAATATAACGATCCGACAAGGTCACGGCGGCATCAATGGCTTCATCACTAATGGTGAGCTTATGATGCTCTTCATATTTTTCGCGCAAACCACGAATAATTTCAACCGCTTCAGACAAAGTCGGTTGATCCACAAACACAGGCTGAAAACGACGTTCCAAGGCCGCGTCTTTTTCAATATGCTTACGATATTCTGAAATGGTCGTTGCGCCAATGACTTGTAATTCTCCGCGACTGAGCGAAGGCTTCAAAATATTAGCGGCATCAATCGCCCCTTCCGCAGCCCCTGCACCAATCAACGTATGCATTTCATCAATCACCAAAATAATATTATTGGCCTGACGAATTTCATCCATCACCTTTTTGAGACGTTCTTCAAATTCACCCCGATACTTCGTACCTGCCACCAGCAAGCCCATATCCAGCTGAATAATTTTTTTGTCCCGCAACATTTCAGGCACATCACTATTGACAATACGCTGAGCCAGCCCTTCGGCCAACGCCGTTTTACCCACACCAGGTTCGCCAATTAAAACAGGATTGTTTTTGGTACGACGCCCTAAAATTTGAACCATCCGTTCAATTTCCACTTCACGCCCGACGACAGGATCCAATCGCTGTTCTTCAGCCGCTAGGGTTAAGTTTTGAGAAAATTCATCCAAGGTAGGCGTCTTGGTTTTTCCACCGCTGGAACTTGAACTCGACGAGGCACTGCTGGACCCACTGCCTCCGCCTGCGGCAGAACTGCCACGGGTTTCGCCCAACATGCGAATCAAATTACTGCGTAGTTTAGACAAGTCCACCCCAAGGCTTTCAAGCACTTTGGCCGCGACCCCTTCACCTTCTCGAATTAAACCGAGCAATAAATGTTCTGTACCGATATAATTATGGCCCAACTGACGAGCTTCATCCCACGACAGTTCCAAAACTCGCTTGGCACGCGGGGTAAAGGGGATTTCAACGGCGACAAAACCACTCCCACGACCGATGATTTTTTCCACTTCGGCACGCGCTTCTTTCAGGTTAATGCCCATACCTTTTAGGGTTTTGGCGGCAATGCCTGTCCCTTCCCCCACCAAGCCCAACAGAATTTGTTCCGTCCCCACGAAGTTATGCCCCAAACGGCGGGCTTCTTCTTGTGCCAACATAATGACTTTAATGGCTTTTTCAGTAAAGCGTTCAAACATCATAGTGTATTCCTTCATAAACAAACGACGAGGCAGATTTGTAGGCACAAGATCTCCACGCTGTAGATATATGTTCTTAGTGTAACGGTATTTTCGAAAAGAAACAAGTCACCCGTCAAAGCTCCTTCTAAAAAAGGGTAACGCGGTTAAAACGACACGCACACTTTAAGCTTGATTCGTTTTAATACTTTTAACAGACACGATTTGCCGATGATAAAACCCTCTTGCGATGTTAAGAATGTAAATTTAAACGCGCTTCATTGGAAATCAAATCCAAAAAGTGAGACAATCAAAGAATAGCCCTGTCATTATAAATAGCCCTGTCATTATAAAGGAAATGAGCAAGCCCCATGTCGACACAGACCCAAAACAAAGCCTCCATTGAAACGGAACGCTTATTGATTCGCCCCTTTACGCCCGAGGATTATCCCCACCTTAAAGCCTTGCACCAACACCCTGATGTGGCCAAAACCACGTCCAGTGGCTATAGCGATGATCAAAAAGTTCAAGAAGAACTCGATGAATATCAAGAAGAGCAGGCACGCTTGGGCATTTCTCAATGGGCTATTTTTTGGAAGGATTCTTCAACTTTTGTCGGCCGTACAGGCCTGCAATTCAGAGTCTGGGACCTTTCCCAAGGGCCCCAATATGAATGGCGTGTGGCAGTGCACCCAGACGTATGGGGGCAAGGCATTGCGCCTGAAGCAGGAAAAGCCATCATTCATTACGCTTTTGAAACCTTAAACATCGAACGGGTCGTGATGTCTCACTGGTCATATAATAAAAAATCGCCGATTTTGGCTCAAAAATTAGGCTTTACCTATTTGTATGACACCCCCGTCCACGGGGACCAATGCCCCTATTACGAAATTCACAAAGCAAAGGAGTCCTAATCATGAATACGACAGAATGTGCTTCCAAGCCCCTGTTTAGCAGTCTTCGCCTCAATTTTAGAGCCTTTACCGTGTCTGATTTTGACGCCTTGAAATCCTTACACCAACACCCTGATGTGGCCATTAGCACCTTTACAGGCTTTAGTGACGATGTGAAAGTCTTAGAAGAATTGAACGAATATAGAGATGAATATCAGCGTTTAGGTATTTCTCAACTCTATGTTTCTGAAAAAGACAGCGGGCGCTTTGTCGGACGTCTCGGCTTACAGTATCGAATTTGGAATCCCATAAAAGGGGAATACGCCTATGAGTTACGCTTTGCGGTTC
>JBIJBR010000059.1:0-8413 GCA_044345135.1 Vampirovibrionales bacterium | reverse complement strand
TATGCCGAAATGGATTAATCAAAAAAGCCGTTTTTGGGGACGACTCACGGAAGAAGAATTGTATAAGCCCCTTCAAAGGACTCATAGCACCGCAGCGCTTTCCTTACACTTGGGTTGTATCATGAAACACCTCATGCCTGATGTACATAACGCCTGCTATGATGTTTTAATGGCCATGGGTTTTTCAACTCAAGCCAGCCCACTTCAATGCTGTGGGGCTTTAGCGATGCATCACGGTTTAGAAAAAGAAACGCGTCACGCTTTAGAAAAAAACGCCACGCTGTGGCAAAACGCTCACCCCAATCTCACCCTTTCCAATGCAGGAGGGTGCGGCGCGATGCTCAAAGACTATGCCCATATCAGTCAGACCCTTGGCATGGCATCCCCCGCCTTCAATGAAATAAGTGAAAACACGCAAGACATTCATGAGTTTATAGCCGCACACCGCCATAAACTTCCCGCCTTGGCGTTGAAAAAACCGACGCGGGTGACCTATCAAGCGTCTTGCCACTTAACGCATGCCCAAGGCATTGAAGAGGCCCCCTTGTCATTACTTAAATTGATTACTAATTTAACGCTCATTCCCATGAATAATGCCTCCAGTTGCTGTGGCAGTGCGGGTATTTATAATTTAGAATATCCTGATTTAGCAGAAAGTATTGCTCAAGAAAAAGTAAACACCATTCTCGCCACGGGGGCAGAAGTCGTGGTGGTGGGAAATCCTGGTTGTCTCATTCAACTCGCAGGATCACTGGCCACGTATGCCCCTCAGCACGTGATTGAAGTCTTACACCCTATTCAATTACTACAACGTGGTCTTACCCTTTAAAAACAACCCATTAAAGTAATAGGAGCCTCTCTCTTAAAGAAAAGCTCCTATGGGTTTAAAAAATAAAAGACTTAACCAATACTACAAACACTAGGCACGGAAGGAGCCGTAACGGCGGATTTAAACGCCGTTAATCCGGCAAAACGAGCTGAAACACCTAATTCTTCTTCAATACGCAATAATTGATTATATTTGGCAACACGTTCAGAACGGTTCACCGAACCTGTTTTAATTTGACCCGCATTCACTGCCACGGCCAAATCCGCAATAAAGGTATCTTCCGTTTCACCCGAACGGTGAGAAATAACGGTGGTATAACCCGAACGATGCGCCAAATCAATCGTGGCCAAGGTTTCGGTTAAAGAACCAATTTGGTTGACCTTAATTAAAATACTATTGGCAATTTGTTTTTGAATCCCTTCAGCTAAAATCGCTTGATTCGTGACAAACAAATCATCTCCAACAATTTGCGTCGTCGCTCCTGAAAGGTTCGTATGAATCTTCCAGCCGTCCCAATCTTGTTCAGCCATCCCATCTTCAATAGAAATAATAGGATATTGACGCACCCAATCTTGTAAAAACTGAGCCATATCTTGAGCATTCAAATGTTTATTATCGCCTGCTAAGTGATAAAGCCCGTCATTATAAAATTCAGACGCCGCGACATCTAAAGCCAACTTGATTTGATCTTGCGTAAATCCTGCTTTTTCAATGGCTTCCAGAATCAATTCAATGGCTTCTACATTGGAGCGTAAATTGGGTGCAAAACCCCCTTCATCGCCCAAGCCTGTATTTAAACCACGACCTTTTAAAACCGATTTTAGACTATGAAAGACTTCAGTCCCCCAACGTAAGGAATCTCCAAAGGTTTCAGCCCCGACGGGAACAATCATAAACTCTTGAAAATCAACGTTATTGTCGGCATGTGCCCCCCCATTGATGATATTCATCAAGGGAACAGGTAAGGTATTGGCACGAACCCCTCCCAAATAACGATACAAGGGTAAGTCCAACGCAGTGGCGGCGGCACGGGCGGTGGCTAAACTCACTCCTAAAATGGCATTGGCCCCTAATTTACTTTTATTGTCGGTGCCGTCCATTTCTAGCATAATGGTATCGATATCTGCTTGAGCGGTGGCATCTAAATCGACCAATTCATCTGCAATATCATCATTAATGTTGGCAACCGCTTGTAAAACGCCTTTTCCGCCATAGCGAGAAGCGTCACCATCACGGAGTTCCAGCGCTTCACGAGAACCCGTTGATGCCCCAGAAGGCACGGCAGAGCGACCCATCGCGCCCCCTGAAAGATACACATCTACTTCAACAGTAGGGTTACCGCGAGAATCTACAATTTCTCTCGCTTCAATATGTTCAATAAATGTCGTCATGGCAGAAGCTTCCTTTATCAATAATGGATTACAATACTCCACTTAGTCTAACATACATTTATAAATAAAAGCAGTTATTTATAGCGTTCCATTTTAATTTTCAAAAACTATTTTTTAAAAGAAAAACAAATTTTGATAGAGAAGTTTAAAAAAGGTTTTATGAATTAATAAATATAAATCATCATCATCATAGTAGAAAAAAAAACAGTTCAAAACTGTGGAGATCCCTATCAACACAAGTGATGAGCTTGTTTAAAATTGTTTAAAAACCACTTGATTTTTTATGTTGAAAGCAGGTGTAAAATTTAAACGCTGTACTCTTATGGTTTAAAGTCTAGAGAGTTTCGTCAATTTTTTAAGGACTTTTAAAATATTTTTGCATTCGTTTTCAATAGAGTTATAAACAGCATATTGTTTAAAAGTGTAGGCTTAACTAAAGGGGTTTTAAAGGTTGAAATGGGTAAAAATGTATTAAAAAAGAAAAATATTTAAAAGATCTTCTTTTTTACTCTTTGTTGGATGAAAAGAGGGATGCTGATCCTCTAATGTTATCGGTTGATTTTATAAACGCAGGCGTATCAATACTTTGATGAGGATTGAAGGGGGAAGGCATCCGTCGTGGGGTAATCATAATCAATAATTCTTGATTTTTGGCGTTACGGTCAAAGGTTTTACTTAATCCACCAAGAATTGGAATGTGACTTAAACCAGGCACTTCATTGGAACGTTCGCGGTTTAAATGTTGTTGTAAGCCACCGAGTATAAAGCTTTGACCTTCTTTTAAAATGATATTTTTTGCAATAATTTCTCGAGATGAAATCAGTTGAATATCCCCTGAGCTAGTGGGTTGTGGGAAGGAAATTAGGGGGTTGACCATGAGAGAAATGTCACCATTGGCGGCTAGTCGAGGCCGTATATGGAGGTTAATCCCTGCTCCAGTGAGGTTGGCCACGCGGGCGACAATATTATTATTTTGGTCTCGAACATCTGAAAAGCCTTGAATGACTTCATCGACAATATTAATATTGGCTTCTTCATTATGCATGGTCATAATGGAAGGATTGGCAATGACTTTGAGTTTGCCTTCGCTTTGTAGAAAATTGAGGACGGCATTAAATTGAGACGTGCCTTGAATGGGATTTTTTAAGTAAGACGCGGTACTTTGCCCATTTAAATTGGCATTAAAGCCTAAATTCACTCGTCCTGCCAGATTAGCTTCTAGAGAAGGTGTTAATAATTTTGTAAAACTATTGGCCATTTCGATGATATGCAGTTCAATGACCACTTGTTGACGAGCTTGGTCATATTCCTGAATAAAATGGTGAGCTTGTTTGAGCTGGGCTTCGGTGCCAAAAATAGTGAGCGTATTGAGTCGTGTATCAGGGAGTAGAATAACGCCATTATTATAGATACTGGCTTGAAGGCTTTGTATGCTTTGGCTTTGTAAGGTAATGGAACCTGTTCCTGCGCCGCCTTGGCCTGCAACGGTATTTTCACTATTAATGGTGATGGGTAGGGCCTGAGATGTACCCATACGACTGGTTGAGCTGCTACTGTTACTTGAGTTATTGTTAGACGTTGTAGAACTACTATTAGATGTATTGCTACTACTATTACTACTGGTGTTGGTGCTGGAAGCGCTTGTGTTACTGGTATTCGTGTTGGACGTTCCCGTCCCAGAAGCGCTTGAAGCGTTGCCTCCCGCATTGCTGCCTTGTGTCATAATCAAGGGTGTGGAACCATTTGCAAAAATGCTTGAGGCCAAGGCTTGGGCGACTTCAGGGGCATTTTGATAATTCAGTCGCCAGGTGTAAGACAGACGTGGTATATCAATTTGTTTAATCAGTCGAGCCGCTGTTTCGGTATTTTGACGATCGGTTTTAAGAATGACACGATTACTAATCGGGTCTGCGACGGCTACCGTAGGAGAAGAAGAAAGATTGCTCGCGCTAGAGTTGGCGCTTGTATTATTCGTACTGGTATTATTTGTTGTAGACGTATTTGAATTGTTGTTGATTTGAGAGGCAAAGAGTGTTTCATTTAAAAATTGAGCCACAAAATTAGCAGGTAAATGTTCAATGACTAAGATATGACTTTCTTGTTCTTGCATGCCGTGAGACGCCGCATTCATTTGCGTGCTGACAAATAAGGTGTCATTTTCTGTGTAGTAGTATAATTTTCCAATTTGTTTTAAAGCCATCAGTACATCGGTGACTTCCACGCTTTTAAAATCGAGACTCACTTTTTGATTCAGTTGTTCGCTTAGTACAATATTAAAGGAGGCTTGGCTGGCCACGGCTTTAAGCACAATGCCAATGGGGACTTGATGAACGTTTAAGTGAATACGGGTGTGCTTATTTTTTAGCGGAAGGCTCTCGCATTGGGCTTCAAGGTAAACGCCTCCTAATAGACTTAATGCAAAAAGTATGGATAGTATAAACAGTCCTTGCTTATAAAGACGGGGATAAGGTTGAGGGAAAAGAAGGGAAGAAACCGCTCGTGTCAATCTCATAGGGAATTGCTTTCTATTTAAGATTATTTAAGGTTAGGTGCTTTAGTGTTGATGACTTAAGGCTTCAAGGTCAACACGGTGAATCGGGGTGGGTTCTAATTGATTTAGAATGTGAGGAGTCATTAAAATGAGTAATTCACTGCGAGATTTATTGGTGACACTGGCTCGAAACATGGCTCCGACAATGGGGAGATCTCCCAAACCCGGTATTTTTTGTTCACTTTGCCTGTCTCTTGAATCAATTAAGCCGCCGATGACCATGCTTTCACCATCTTTGAGTTGAACGGCTTGGGCGACTAAGTCTCGACGACGGACCAGTTCAATGGTACTGGCTCCCGTTCCCGCACTGGCATACACGGAGGTCACAATCGGTCGAACACGCAGCGTAATGCTTCCATTGGCTCCAATTTTAGGGAGGATATCTAAAGTAATGCCCGCTTCACCGATCAGGGGGGTGGTTTGTCCAAAAAATTGGTTATTACTGACAGTACTAAACTCTTGTCCTCTTAAAATTTGATCCGTAATATTAATGGCGGTTTCACTATCGTGAGTGGCCACGATATGAGGACTGGCAATACTTTTGGCTTTCCCCGTTTGAATCAAGGCTTGAATTTGAATGTTTAAATTGTCTGTAGTGGGAACTTTAGGTAAAAAACTGATACTATTACTTGTTCCTGGTTTTAAGGCGCCTAAATTAAAGGCCCACGCATTCCCTGTTTCACTAAAATTGAATTGAGCGCCCAGCTCTTTTAGGGCCGTGTAAGAAATTTCGATGAGATTCGCTTGAATGGAAACTTGAGGGGGTTTGGCATCTAATAAAGGGATTAAGGCTTCGGCCTGCTCTAATTGAGAAGCGGTTCCCATAATGGTAAGGGTATTGAGCTTACTGTTCGGCAGGACAATCGCACCCAAGGTCTGTACTGTATAGTCTGCTGATTGAACCCCTGTATTGCGAATTTGAAGCGAAAGGGCTTGTGAAGAAGCGGTACTACTACTGCTGCTGCTACTTGTCCCACTACTGCTCGTGTTACTGCTATTGTTTGTACCCCCCACATTTATTAGATTACTGCCACTACCTTCGCTTAATAGGTCATTTTGAACAGGAATGGTGGACTGTGTTTGTACCCCCATCATCCCATTCGTATTACGGTTTCCAAAAATAGAAACTTCTAATTGTTGGGCCACTTCCACGGCGGGTGCAAAGGAAAGTTGATACACGCGCCGTAGGCGGGGGACGTCAAACTGAGCGATATTTTTAACGACCAAGGCAATTTCATCCGTGGTGCCACTAACGACTAAGCTATTCTGGCGTTCATTGGCTTTGACGACGACATGACGACTAGATCCAAAAAAAGCGGTATTGAACAAGTGCGCGATCCAAACGGCGTTGGCGTCTTGTAGGGGGATGATTTTGGTATTGAGTCGATAAAGCCCTAAGCTTTCTCCTTTTTCTTGAGAGGTCATCATCCAAATCCCGTGGCTGGATTCTTGTAAGCTCAGTCCGTACATGCGAGCAAGAATCTGTAACGCGTTGAGTCCCGAGACCTTTTCAAGCGTGAGGGAGGCTTCTCCTACAATGCTATCATCGAGTACGACGTTGAGGTGGCTTTTCTTCGCAATTAAGGGGATTAACGTATTAAGGGCTTCCGTGTCTGCTTCAATATTGAAGTCTTTACCATTGGGACTGATTTGGACATAGGCCTGACTGTCTAGGGGAGCGATGCCTGATGCAAGTAATCCTAAATAAAGTGTGATACTTAAGATGTTTTTTATCGAGTAGAGCTTATAAGGGATAAATTTAAAAAGAAGGGAGGGGTTAAACATAAAAAACTTTCTAAGGGGGATGGTTTTAAATCCCATTTAATTCGTTCAGGAGGGTTTCAACATTTTGAGAACTGGCACGGGGAGGAGTGTTCTGATTGACAGAGGCAGCGGGACGGCTACTTTGTGTACTCATCCGAATCTGTTCAGGGAATCCATTAACGTTTAAAAACAGGGTGGCTCCTTTAATTGCGGTGAGCGTATACGTATTGCCTTCATATTGAAAGGTGCTTCCAATGCGTTTAGATAAGAGGAGTTCCCCTGAGTCATGAAATAATTTAAGGAGAACGGTCGCCGCTTTATGGGGGTTTTCATCGGAGACGACCCCTATAAACTCCATTAAACTGGACAGGGGAATCACCGCTGCTTTGGGGCTGGGGGTTGATTCTGTCTCCCACTCACTAGCAGGTAGGGGTACACCTATTGATTTTTCGATTTTTTCAGCGTCCATGGTCGTTTCAGGTTTGGACAATTGAGCAAGCCAAGTGAGTTTAACCAAAGGACGAAACGGGTCATTGCGAAGCGGGATAGGCTTGGATTGAGGGGCTTTTGATTCAGGGAGGTCGGAGAGAAGCGCTTCCTTTTTTTCCATTGCTAATAAACTTGTGGCGGGTAAATGACTTTCGTTTAGGCTGATTGATTCTTCATTGACGGTGCTTGGACTAGAATGGAGGAGAGGCTTTAGAAGAGAAAATACGCCAAAAAGGATTAAAACTAAGACCAAGAGAAGGCCTGCCCATGGTTTTATAAGCGTCCAGTTGATAAGCTGTAGAGGCCATGAAGAGGCCATGGGAAGAGGGAGAGACGCTTGACTGACGTGTAGAGGGGGTGGCATCCACTGAAGGGTGTCCAGTGAAGCCGTCAAGGTTTTTGAAAAGGGAGGGGCTTGTTTAAGGGGAGGGAATCGTCCTGTTGTTGTGGGAAATACCTGTGGCCACGCCATGGGCGACGTCAAGGAAGACGCCTTTGACCAAGTCGGAATGTTGGACAAGGGGCAGTGTGTCATGGTATCCATATTTCATCTTATCAGGAGCGTTCTCTCTCTATAGTGTTCGATCGATAAAATGGTCTATGGGCTCTTCGTTGTCGTTACGATTTTTTTTTGCTTATGTACGTCTGTGTACACGCCCCCACAAAAAAATATAGACTCCTAGAATGGTCTCATAGCCTATTTCATCTATCGAACACTATACCCTGCAGTATAGCTCGTTTTTTCAGTACTTGATCTATGTTGAAGAGGGATTTCCATTAAAAAGCCGATGAGGTGGGTTCAGTATTGAAGGGGGATTTATTCAATGGATTCGGCGTGTTCAAAATCTAAGAGTTCATCCAAGATATGGGTGTCGGCTTGTTTATTTTTTTCAAGGGGGGGAAGTCCTTTTTCTCGGAGAATCGCATCCGTTCCGTAGTAATCCACCACATAATCAACAAACAAAATACCGTTTAAATGATCCATTTCATGTTGAAGTGCACGACAGAGTAAGGGGTCATCTTTAACATTAACGGTCATTTCTTGGAAACGACCTTTTAGATCTTGATAGCGAATCGTCACTTCTGCGTGACGCTTCACATCCACAAAGACGTCAGGAAAGCTTAAACACCCTTCACGACTTTTACAGGCCCCCTTTTTTTGAATAATTTTGGGGTTGATAAAGACCATAGCAGGATATTTTTTACTTTCACTACTACAATCCAATACAAAAATGGAGACACTTTGACCCACTTGAGGGGCCGCCAAACCACAACCATTACTGGCGTACATGGTTTCAATCATATCAAAAACGAGTTTTTGTATTTTGGCGGACACCTTTAAAACCCGTTTCGCTGGGGTACGAAGGACTGGGTGACCATAAGTTACGA
>JBIJBR010000058.1:0-8465 GCA_044345135.1 Vampirovibrionales bacterium | reverse complement strand
AATGCTCCTTCACGTGCAAAGACGTCACAAAGCGCCTTACCAATCCCACGGGAGCCCCCCGTAATAATGGCACGCTTCCCTTTTAGCAAAGCAGCGGAAGGAAACTGAGAGGATGGAGCATCTTGAGTATTCATCATGAACGTACATTACCTACTTTATAAAACGTAAGCCAAACCCACCACACACATCCACAAGGAACTGGCTTTTATACTTTACGATTGAATCACAAATAAATTTTAAATGCAATGAAAGCCATGCTCCCCGACGGACATGAACACAAAGCACAGCACCCAATGATTGTTTGCTTTATACTCGCTTTAAATCCCTTCACCCACACAAAATAACAGAGAAGGAAAGGAATCGACATGCCTCAACAATCTTCACCCCACTTACACCGATTCATTAGCGGCACGGATACAGACGTAGGCAAAACTTTTTTCACCACCCACTTGGCTCGCACCCATTTAAATGAGGGACGACGCGTCGCCATTTATAAGCCGGTTCAAACCGGGATCAGTCACTTGGAAGAAGGAGATGCCTACACCTGTGCCCAAGCACTTGGCTTTCCCCCAACGCTTCATTATGAAACGACTTACCATTTTGAAGCCCCTGCCGCCCCCAGTGTGTGTGACGAAAAAGGCCTCATTAACTTTGATGTGATTACACAGCGATTTCAAAGTTTAAGTCAAAGCTATGACGTGGTCTTGGTTGAAGGGGCGGGGGGCGTTTTTTGTCCACTCACCCCCCACGCGTATATGGTGGATTTGATGAGCGCGCTAAAGCTACCTGCTTTTTTAGTCAGCCGTTATACCTTAGGTACCTTGAACCATACCCTTTTGTCATTAGAGGCGTTAACGCAAAGAAAAATTCTAGTGGAGGCGGTCGTGCTTTCCGAAGGGGCAACCCCCTTAAGTCAGGCCACGAAAAACACGTTGGCCGTGCGTAGTGTGGTCAGTCAGCTCCAGCACTACGCGCGTGACATCACGATTCAAGAACTCCCGCATCAAGGCATCTCCACCCTATAGCGTGAAGGATTCATAAGATTCAAGGGGCTTAAAACGCGCAAAACGTCGCCTTCAATGCTCGTGTGGGTAAAAGCAAGGTATTCCACAATCCTTTCACAAAAACTTTAGAACATTCTTGAAACAGAGATTCCGCCTGAATACGAATCCCCTGCGGTTTAGCACATAAATTCATCGAACATAAGGCCAAGGCACTCGTCAATAAACCCGTTAGGCCAATGGTCATTTGCAAAGGTCCTTGCAAGAAGGCTTCTTTTAAGCGATCTTGGCGAAGCATCATGACAGGCGTCATCACCTGAGCAACCTTCATTGAAACAGCCGAATCCTGCGTTTTAGAAGAAATATAAGGCAATAAATCTTCTAAAGCCTCCGACGCCAAACCTTTTTCTAGCGCTTCATCCAAATCATAAATAGTCGCTTCACTTAAAAAGGAGACGCGTTTCTGCTTTTTAGATGCCGTGGGACGCACCAAAGTCTGCTTTGCATTAAAAATAGCATCGGAACCCAGCTTTTCTAACTGTTCTTCATTCAAATGTTCTTGAGCCATTCCTTTTAAAGAGGTTAAATTGGGCTGTAAACGTCTTCCAAAATAACGTTCCAAGTCGATTTCAATCCCACCGTCATAACGGGGCTTGTCGCATTTTAAGACAAAGGTTCTGCGTTCTGCACTGGACATCATCAATTTTTCCTTTATGTGAAATAGAGAGGGGTGAGTAATTTGGCATTAAAATAAAGAGAAAAGACCAAGAAAGTGGCCCATAAAACAGGGATTCTAAAGATCAGGGCTTTCGTGTCTGCATATATATATTAAAACAATCTTAATAAGATTTAATGCTAGCCGAACCTAGACTGTTACATGATTTTGTTACATTGAAGAAGGGGACCTCACACAAAAGATCCCCTGTTCAAATTTAAATAATGCTTGTTTTAATCGATCCGCTGATTACGCTTGAGCGTCTTGAAACCATGACGCCAAATGCTGAATACTGGTACCCAAGGCTTGCCCTTTTTCAGTCGCTCGATACTCCACCTTTGGAGGAATCGTCGGGTAGGCTTTACGCGTAATGAGTCCTTGAAACTCCAAATGCTTTAAACGCGCAGACAAGGTACGAGGAGAAATGCCCTGTACCGCATTTTCCAGCTCCACAAAGCGCTGTGCTTCATTTTTCAACAATAAGTGAATAATTTGCAGGGAGTACTTGTCCCCCACGAGACGCAAAGCCCCTTCTAAACAAGTGGCCACTTCATCTTGATGAGCAGGATCTGTCGTATGAGAGTCAGAAGAACGGGTGGGAGTATGAAGAGACACTAATTTTTTCCTTTTTTCAATAATAATGATGATTGCTTTGATCAAAACACCTACGTTTAAATGCATCCTTTATCAAGCGGCACGCTCATTTTAAAGCGTCATTGTCCAGCACTAAAAAATATACAGAGACAAGATCCTCAAAAATAAATATCACCTACGCTTAACATGGAAAAACTTAAAGACTCTTTAGGCAAAACCCTAACGATTTTTTCTAAATAACCCTTAAACTAGATAAAGTATATCACAAATTTAAAATAAGGAAGCCCCGATTAGGCTGAATCGTTAAAAATTTTATTTTTTTCATGCTCTATCAAAAGATCTACGCCCTGTGCTGGATGAAAACACTGCTTACCGTCCCGCATAATGGTTATCAAGACGCTTTAATGCCTCCTCCACAGAGAAAGAGAAAGAGACCGCTCCCATGATTACACACGCCTTCACGATTCATCGCCGTCAGGATTTAATCCTTCCCCTCTTGCTCATCATCACCAGCCACGTGGCCATGGCCCCGCTTTTATTTGGGGCGTCTTCTGTCATGACAAGTATTTTGACCCTAGGGCTAGGACTACTTCCACTATGGGTGTTTTGCTTCCCCCACGCCGATCTTGAAGGAGAGTGGCTCTGGTCTGCTTTGGTTTCCCATGACGAGCAAATCCCTGCGAGTCAACGTATTTTAGAAATGATCGATGAACTCGATTATACTGCAAGCTTTGTACGAAAAAGTGGACTGGTCGCCTTGGAAAAAAATCTACCGATGCTGAACTACAGCCAACCTTATTTAAGAACCTGCCTACAATATGTGCTCGATGCCAAAAGTGATAGCGAATTACAAACGCTTTGCCAACGACAAGACACGGCCTACACCCAAGCGGAAGAAACCGTTCTCAATGCGTTGTGGCATCGTGTAGAAACCTTATTACCCATCAGCACTTTTATCAATACCTTCATGGTGATACTCGCGTTAAAGCAAGTATTAAGCCCTGAAATAGCGGGTCTATCTTTGCTCATGAGTATCGGGACTTGGGCAAGCGTCTATTTTGTTTTTAATCCCTTCCTACGCCAACTCGAAACACGACACCAGCAAAATCAAAGCTTACGCCGTATGATTCAACAGGGGGTTCAAGGGGTATGGCATCAATTACACCCACAAGCCTTACGTCGAGATCTCGAAGCGTATTTGCCTCCCTCCGACTGGACTGAAAACGGCTCGGAGTCTCCTTTATTTTCACACCATTAAGTCATCAGTCAAAGGATTTAACTCATGTTTAACCCTCACACCTTAGCACAGCCTCCTTTACCCTATGCACCACAAAGGCCCTTACGCGCCTCAAGACGAACACCAAGCATTGCCATTACCTACTGTGAATACAGCGCCCATACGCATCAACAGCACTGGGGTATTTGGGCCTTTACACTTTGGACGCTTGCCACCATGATTAGTCTCTGGCAAAGCTGACCCTTTATGAATAAAGTCCGCTACAGTCGTTGCGTACACCTAGGTCGACACGGCCTAAACTGCTTGTAGGAACTTAGTCTCATTTTTTGGCAAGCCCCTTTAAACGATTTAAACTATGAATATGTTGTCCCCCTTGCCTTAAAAGAAGGACGTTTAACATGATGATGGCCAAGCCCATTAAAACAAAATCGTTAAAACCCCAAAATTCGGACGTCCCTAATACAGAAGACGGCGCAGAAAAACCGAGTCAAAAAAATAACAGCCCTTCAGCCTCAAAAAAAGGACTTACTATGTTTCAAACCATTATTCTTGCTGTGGTCATGCTTATTTCAAGTATTGCAGGTCCTGCGCTGGCCATTTATTTCTTAGGACCCACCGTCCTAGTACCGATGATTCAAAAAGCACTGCCCAAGGCCACTGCGGCGGAAGAAGGCGAAGCCGTAGACGGGGAAAATCCCGCAGAAGGAGCCACCGGTGAAGCAGGCAAAGAAGGCGAACATAGTGGAAGCAAATCTCAAAGTTTAGGGATGAATCTCCCGATGGACGAATTTATCGTCAACTTAAAAAGCAGTGGGTCCGCTAAAAGTAACCAATTTTTAAAAGCAAAAATGAGTTTGGCCGTCACCGTCCCAGAAGCGGAAGATTGTAACGCCAGCAGTGGGCATGAAAAGAAAGCCGAAGGCGGCGGCGGTGGTCATGGTGAAGGGGGTGAAGGCGCCGCGAAAGATCCTTCAGTCGCTTGCAACGAAGCCTTTGTTGCTAAAATGGGAGCCTACACGCCGACGCTAAGGGATATCATCAATACCGCCATGATGAAACGCAGTGCCCAACAACTCAGTACATTAGAAGGTCAAGAAGATCTAAAAGACGAGTTGGTCACTGAAATGAATAGCGTCTTGACCAATCAAGGGTATACGGTACAACGCGTGAATTTACAAGATTTTATCATTCAACGTTAAAATAACTTGCACCACAAGGCAAGGTCTGGCATTCCATGCCTAAAGTTAGTTTGAAATCATTATTCACTTCTTTCTAAAAAGGACAATAAGACCATGATGATGGTGCTTTCTCAGGACGAGATTGACAGCTTACTTTCCGCCATTTCTGCTACCCCCATCAGCAATCCCTCCAACGCCGTATTGAGTGAGGGAGGAGCGGTTATTTCACACCAAGCGCCAAGCACTTATGGCTCCCTTGAATCCAATCAGGACCATGGTGCTCACCGTTCTATTTTAGAAATTGTCAATGCGGAAAAAGACAAAAAATACAAAATTTACAATTTCCGAAGACCTGATAAATTTTCAAAAGACCAACTCCGCGCCTTGGAAACGATTCATGAATCCTTTGCTCGGAATACGGGCATGTTATTAACCTCCTTTTTAAGAACCAACGTTCAGGTGGATGTCGTGTCTGTCGACCAGCTCACCTATAGCGAATTGGTCGGTTCCATGCCGCGGCCTATTTCAGTGGGCATTATTGAAGGTCCCCCTTTCACGGGGCAAATGCTTCTGGGGATTAGTCACGAAGTGACCATGTGTATTATAGATCGTATGCTCGGAGGAGGCGGTAAAAATAGTAACAATCAAATCAAACCAAGAGAATTAAGTGATATTGAATCCAATATGATGCAAAAAACCTTTAACAAGATTCTAAAGAATCTTAATGAAAGCTGGAAAGGTATTGCTCCTGTTAAATATGAATTAAAAGCACTGGAAGAAAGTTATCACCTCATTCAAATTACCCCTCCTGGGGAAATTGTGGCAGCGGTAACCTTAGAAGTCACCATAGGCAATCAAGATTCTGGGCTAATTAGTCTTTGTTATCCCTACCCTATGCTTGAGAAAGTAATTGAATCTCTCAGTTCTTCTCACCTGTTTAGCACCAAAGACAAAGAAGAAGACGAAGAAGTCCCCACCTTTGAAGATGAATTATTGGAAAAAATGTATTATGCCCCCATCCCTGTTTCCGTTTTAATAGGCGGAACGGCCATGAGCGTCGGACAAGTACGAGAGCTTCGAGTGGGAGATGTGCTCCGTCTCGACCGCTTAGCAGGCAGTGATTTACTCTTATGTATCAATCACAAACCCAAGTTTTTTTGCCAACCCGGCATACTACGTCAAAATATGGCGGTATGCATACAAAATAAAGTGCCTGAACCTCAAGCGCTTAAAGGTTTCGCTTTGGACACAGCAAGAGGAGCCGCTTTTAAAGGAGATATCCCTGTCATTAATCTATAAATGGACAAAGCCCTCGACTCATCTAATAAAATCAAAGGACACCCCCTATTATGCCCATGACTAATGAAGCTGCCCAATCATTCTATAAATACATTCATACTTTTTTTACGGCGGGAGCCAGTAGTATGGGGATGATCATGGGGGTCAATATTGCCCTCCAATCCTTTGATATTGCACTCCATAACGAGTGGGAAGGCCTACTTGAACGCTTTGAAGATCAAGACCCGATTATTGGACACACCGTGTTCCAAGGCAACATTAAGGAACCCTTCTTGTTGTTTTTAAAAGGTGGACAAGGCGCCATTTTGTCTGATTTAATGTTAGGGGGTTCTGGCGTCCCTAATTCAAATAGTCTCAGCGATATGCAAGTTTCCGCCTTGGCCGAATGCTTGAATCAAATGACCCATGGGGCGCTTCAACAATTTAATCCCAGCTTGACGAGTCCATTAGAAGTCAGTAATATGGACGCGAATATTCAAACGGACGAAAATCTTCCGATATTAACGAAAAACTTTCGACAGGGATCCTTCTATTCGATTCACGGCGTCTGGCTCCTTGATGACCAAAATGGGCTAATAGAAACCGTTGAATTCATTGCCCTACTGACTGAAACCTTTGCCCAAGAACTGGTTCAATTAGCCCGGCCAGAAAACGAAGACACGGACAAATTAAGCCCTACGAAGGGGATCGCTTCTGGTTCAAATGCGCCTTCTTTTACAGAACAAAGTATTGCCGCCCCCAATACCATACCCGTTCCCGCCCATACACGTGCGCAGCCAGAATCCACCGAATTCGAAGTTTCCACAGAAGCCTACGACGCAGAAACCTATGCCTCCGCACGGGAAAGCAGTGCCGTAATTGAGCGTTCCGCTCCCCCTTCCATAGGCCAACAAGCGACCGAAGGAGTTTCTCCCTATCCCAGTACACCCAGTAATCCCAGTCCTCAAAGCACGTCCATCAAACCCATTCGCTATGGAAGCTTTGACGTCAACAATCCTTCTTCCATTGGTGAAGAACATGAAAATATGAACCTCCTGATGGATATTGGACTCAATTTACATGTGGAACTCGGACGCACCCAACTCAATATTAAAAACATCTTAGAACTCACTCGTGGGTCCGTCGTCGAACTCGACCGTGTGGCGGGCGAAGCCGTCGACCTCTACGCCAATGGCAAACTCATTGCGCGTGGTGAAGTGGTTGTTATTGAAGACAATTTCGGCTTACGTGTCACGTCGATTGTTTCCCCGAGTGAACGTTTAAAAGGGTTATAAAGACTCCTGAACAAAGGGATTCAATATCCCCCAATGTTCGACAGAATCCCCGCCAAGGTCTAGACTATGGCTCAGTAAAAGCGCTTGCCAAAGCTGAGGCGACATCAGCTGGCGCACGAGAGCATCCCCCACTGACATCGGCTGTACAAAGCAGGCCAAGGCGAGCACCTCCTTTTGAATCCCTATAGAGAGAGGGCTCCTCCACGCGGGAAACATAGACCACGAACTCATGCTTTCCATGAGACAGGGGCAATCCGTACGATACGCCTCCACCCATTCAGCCTCCAAAAACAAAGAGACACAGCACAACCCTGAACGAGGGTCTATTTTCATAGGGAGGACCTCTGGCTGGCAAAACCATTCACGCTGTTCATGAATCCTTTGAATGCAGGCTTCAAGCGCCCAGCCATGCGCACGTAATTGTTCAGCCACCTTGGGTGTAAAAATCGCGTCATTCGCCTTTACCGCACGAATATCACCTTCCGTTAAGGCTAGCAATGCGCCTAAAAAAAGAGCAGACGGCAACACCATGGCTTGTTCGTAAATCATCTCAGGGCTAGGGTCTTCACCCGTCATATTTTGACGAATGATCCACCGACCCAACATCTGATGATAACGAACCAATTGCACCACAATAAACACATCCACCACAGAAAAGCCCCATTGGAACAAATGTTGTTTAATTTCCACTGCAACTTTGATGGGGTGTAAAGGGTCAGGCGACAACTGCAAACGTTCATGAGGATACCCCCCTGCTTTACGTAAATCATGAAAAAAGGCCGCAAGTGTGGTCAAACGTTGCCAATGGGGAGGCAACAATCGAAAGGCCTCCGTTTGGCGTGTTTTACAAATCACTTTGGTCGTATGAACGTCTAAGGTAAAATCATGGGTCTGATGTTGAGTGTTCTGAGGGCCTCTCATCCGTTTCCATGCGGGCACATAAGCGTCTAAAAGACCTTGGTCACTCGCGTCAAGCAACTCATTTTCTTGTTCTGTTTCAATCGCGTTAAAAAAGGCCTCTGCCTCAATGAGTGGGATCAAAGTAGGCTTCATCCAAAGAGACATCTGATCCTTCTCCTTACTTCATTCATTAAGGAGCCGTTTTCTCAAAAGACTCGACCCCTCATCACATCCTTAGTGTATCATTAGTTACTCCTCCCTACGAGG
>JBIJBR010000094.1:0-6196 GCA_044345135.1 Vampirovibrionales bacterium | reverse complement strand
GAGATAGCCTTCGTCGATTTTCAAGTGAATTGAAAGAAGGGTTTACCTATATTCGGACGCATACGACCGTTTGGCATGCCATGGCGAAATTGGCCTTGTTATTTTCGGCTGTGGTGGCCTTATGTATTTTATCTATTACCTTTGCCAAAACCTTTTTATATACGGATCCCACTTTAGCGGCGCGTAAATTTTCTTATATCGTTGCCAGTGCAGGCGTCGGTATGGCCTTGGGTGCGATTGGGGTGAGTCAAGGATTGAAGCAGGTGCCTGCGCCTTTTATCGTCTATGGAGGGATGCTCTTATTGAGTATGGGACTAGCTGCCATGGTGCTTGTGCCGCAGGTCTTTCCTGATTTGGCGTCTCTAGGGGTGAGTGTTTCTCTTTCTAAGAGACTCCCGCCTTTGGTGTTGACGGATCGTATGATTTGGACTTATGTGGCCAATTTAATGATGGGGCTGGGGGCCGCAGGGGTAGCGATTCCCTTACAAGCCTTTTTACATGATTGTATTCCCGAAGCCATACGCGGTAAAGTCTTAGGGGTTCAGTTTACCTTATTGTCTACCAGTTCGACTTTGCCTGCGTTGATTGCAGGGCTGAGCGCTCATTTTTTAGGCGTACAGATGATGATGTCGCTTTTGGCTTTGCCCTTCTTGGCGTGGGGAGGCTACGGTCTGTATTTAATTATCTTTAAAAAAATGCGGTCCTTTCATCCTCTTTGAAGAAGAAAAACGTACCCTTATAAAAAAGAGACGCCTGTGGGACGTCTCTTCCTTGAATGATATCAAGCCTTTACGATACCTAACGCGTTACGCTTAGGCGTATTAAAGGGGATTAGGCACCAAATAACACTTTGTTTAGCGCAACTGTATTGCCCGTACTGGCCACTTTTTGAACTGAAACGGCATCAACTTTCCGGTTGTTGACGGTAAAGCTGTCGCCTGCTTTGTGGTTTTTATTGTACTGGGTGGCGGCGACTTTAACGGCCATCACATTTTTGTTAGCCATGTCTTGTCCACTACGTTGGGTGACGCTAGGGGTGAATAACGCCCGATTGAGTCTAAGATCCATCACATACTTCCTTTTAAATAATAAAGGTATACATTTGGGAAAATACCTAAAAATTAAGAATCAAATTTAAAAAACTTTCCCATCCTATTCTAAAAAGAAGTCTATGATTATGCAAGCTTTTTCTTAAGTAAGGGGTTGGGGAATACGGGCGTCCCACGCTTGCTTTTGAAAGGCATATTGGGCACGATCGGTGTGAAAGCTACAGGGCGTCGCCAGTACATTGAGTGTCGCCATGGCTTGATCGATAGATCCTGACGGTTCCGTTTCACGCAAGCAAAGGCCTTGTTGAGGCCCTACGTTTTTTTCTAGCTGAGGGACATGCCAGTAGGCGCAATTACCGCAGGTTTTAGGCTGAATTTGATAATGGGCCAGCCGAGTACTGAGTTCAGAAAAGGCGTCTTCTAAAGAAGGGTGATAAGTGGTGGTCACTTGTTGCCGTTTGTAATGCAGTGTTAAGGCATAGCTTAAACCTTGATGCGACCGTTGAAGGTCGACTAAAACCGTGCCTAGAATTTCTTGTGAAGCAAAACGTAGTAAGAGCGGTAAGGAAGTCTCCAAGGTGTGATGCGTTGAAGGCGTACTAAGGGCTTTTGTATTCGAAGAGAAAAGTGGAGTGCTTACCCCTAAAGGAGCCTGTTTAGCAAAAGAAAAGGCCTTTTGCGGAAGGGGCATATTATTTTTCAGTGTTTCTAAGGCCCCTAAAATGAGGGAAACGGGTAGGGCAAAGAGTTCTAAGAACATCGCCGTGGTGACAATGACGGTGGTGCCTAGCCAATCCTGCCAGCGGATGCGGGCGACGGCTAAGGTAGTCAACCAAATGAAGGCTTGCAGCCCCGCGAGGACAAACCACGTCGTCGATGCTCCCCATAGGGAGGGGGCTTCGTTTTGTGCGACTTGAATTCCCATACCCACCAGTATGAATAGTTTGAACATGGGGTTATGAGGGAATAGGGCCATACGTTGTTCTAATTCTCGAGGCGGGGCCAAACGCATAAAACGAAGGACTAATCCCATGCTTGCCTGCTTAATGGCGTGGACCTGCCCTAAAACGTGTTCAAATAGGTCGGGGTAGTCTCGTTGGTAAACAATCATTTGCGGGACCCAGCGTACGAGTAGTCCTGCCTGATTAAGGGTGATGGACCACGGTGCAAATCCTAAATGCTCATCATACTGAATTGGGAAACGCTCTAGAATGCTCGGCTTAAAGGCAAAACCACTGCTTCGAAACAAAAGTCCTAATCCCCCGTGAGAGCGCCCCACACTTTGAATACGAGAGTGTAAGCGGGTGAGAATCCCTAGACTACGACTCAGTAGGCCTTCTCCGAAATCTCGGTGCGCGATATAGCCTTGATAGACGTCATATTGATACGCCATAGAAGCCGTATGGCTTAAAAAATCAGGCTTAATTAAGTCGTGGGGATTCAAGTAAATGATTAAATCACTGCGGTGTGTGGAGAAAAACCGATGGAGGCCCCATTGTAAAATGGCTTCTTTAGAAGCGTAAGTAGAGGGAGGTGCCTCTAGCCACTTGAAATTTTGAATCCCTTCGGATTTGGATACTTCCGCGGAATCAGGCAAAGCAGACAAGACCATCCATAGGACTTTAGTGGGGTCATAGGTCTGGGCTTTCCCACAGGTTAATAAATCCATTAACGCTTTTGCATCATCATCATTTTGAAGCACAATCAAGACAGCGATTTCAAAATCATTACGCTGAATAGGCGTATGACGAATTAAATCATGGCGACGTCCTTGTTCTGCGCAATACAGTACCCAAAAGGCGCGAAAACTCCCTAAAGCCGCTAGGGCATAAAGCATTAAATCCGTAGGGAAAAGTAAAGGGTGCATCATCCATATCCTTATTGAAAGCACCTTGAAAGTATAAAAGAAACCGTTCCTTTTGGCTAGGGGAAGACTTGTCTACGGAAACTCTTTTTTAGGAGTCTTTCCTTTATTTAGATGAAAACGCCCAAGTTAAAGCGTATAGAAACCGATACGTGCTTCGTAGCAGGATTTCTTTTTTGTAAAACAAAGGGACAATTGTTTTCAAAAAAGGGGAAAAATCTTGTCGCAAGGATGCAACACGATAATACAAGGATGTCATTTTTCGGTATTTTTTCAAGCCTTTATTTTTCGGGACATTGTTTTAAAAGATTCAATGCAACTGAAAATAGGTGCGCTTCGAGAATCTGTAGAAAGATTGAGATCCTAAATCAAGGAAGATAAAGGAACCATTTATGATGTCTATTCAAGTCAATACCAACGTGCAGTCTTTAAATGCACAGCGCTTACTCTCTAAAAACGGAACGATGCTGAGTAAGTCTTTTGAAAAGTTAGCCTCAGGCTTTAGAATCAACCGCGCCTCCGATGACGCGGCAGGGTTTCAGATTTCTGAAGGCTTGCGTTCTCAGATTCGTGGGAGCCAAAAGGCCGCGGATAATGTTCAGGATGCGATTAACGTCGTGAACATGGCAGACGGTACCATGAGTACCATTGTCGACAACTTACAGCGCATGCGCGAACTGACGATTCAAGGGGCGAGTGAAACCTTGGGAACGGATCAACGCAGTGCGATTAGTAAGGAATTGATTCAGCTGACCAAGGATATTGATCGTATTTCAAATGCCACATCCTTTAACGGGAAGAACCTATTTTCCACGGTGACCAATTTAAGAGTGCAAGTGGGTTCAGGGACCGTTTCAGCCAATAACGTCATTGATATTGGTGGGGCGAGTTCAGGTTTGGGCGCTTTAAATGCCAGTGTTTTGGGTATTGCCACAGGGACGGGTGCTTCGGTGGCCGCGAAAGTCAGTGTCTCGACCAATGCGTCGGCCTTACAATCGATTTCAAAGTTAGATACGGCTTTGAAGAGAATTGGTAACCGTCGGGCGTCTTTAGGGGCCTTAAGTAACCGCCTAGAAGGGGCAGGCACGAACTTGGCGATTTCAATTGAAAACGCCAGTGCGACGGAATCTCGTATCCGTAATACGGATGTGGCGAAGGAATCGGCGGAACTGTCTAAGAACCAGATTCTGCAACAGGCAGCGGCGTCTATTTTGTCTCAGGCGAATCAAGCGCCACAGTTGGCCTTAAAGCTTCTGGGATAGGAGGTTTTTTAGTGAAAGGTGCTATAAACCACCTAATCTAGTAAAGGAGGAAGATCAAACTCAATAAGGAAATCTATTTTTTTATTTATTTTAATTATAAAGGATTAAAGGATCATGGGTCTACAAATTAATACCAATGTGCAGTCTCTGAATGCACAGCGATTATTAGGCCAAAATGGAATGAATCTAAGTCGTTCTTTTGAACGATTGGCTTCAGGCTTTAAAATCAACCGCGCTTCCGATGATGCGGCGGGTTTTCAGATTTCTGAAGGCTTGCGCTCTCAGATTCGTGGGAGCCAAAAGGCCGCGGATAATGTTCAGGATGCGATTAACGTCGTGAACATGGCAGACGGTGTCATGAGCACGGTCGTGGACAACTTACAGCGTATGCGAGAACTGGCGATTCAAGGGGCGAGTGATACCTTGGGAACCGATCAACGTAGTGCGATTAGTAAGGAAATGGTTCAGCTCACCAAGGATATTGACCGTATTGCCAACTCTACCTCGTTTAATGGAAAGAACTTATTTTCTTCTATTACGAGCATGAAGGTGCAAGTGGGTGCGGGGATTGTTTCCGCCAATAACACGATTGATATTGGTGGGAACAACTCGGGCTTGGGCCGTTTAAATGCCAGTACCTTGGGTATTGCCACAGGGACGGGTTCTACGGTGACCGCGAAAGTCAGTGTGTCGACCAATGCGTCCGCTTTAGCGTCGATTTCAAAGTTGGACACGGCCTTAAAGTCGATTGGTAACCGTCGGGCGTCTTTAGGGGCCTTAAGTAACCGCTTACAAGGCGCAGGGACGAACTTGGCGATTTACATTGAAAACGCCAGTGCGACGGAATCTCGTATTCGTAATACGGATGTGGCGAAGGAATCGGCGGAACTGTCTAAGAACCAGATTTTGCAGCAGGCATCCGCCACGATTTTATCGCAGGCAAATCAGAGCAAGCAAATTGCTTTGAACTTACTGCGGTAAAATTGGTTTGGATCAAAAGTTAAAGCCCTCATCTCTGAACAAGATGAGGGCTTTAATGATAAAAAATGCAGTGTTTAGGCTTCTAGTAGTACGGGTGAAATACCTACAAAGGTCCCTTTGCGGTTGGATTTAAATTCAACGACCCCTGCCGAAAGGGCGAACAAGGTGTCGTCTCCCCCAAGTCCTACATTGACGCCAGGCTTAAACTTGGTTCCGCGTTGACGAACCAAAATTTCACCGGCTAAAACGCTTTGTCCACCGTAGCGTTTCACGCCTAAGCGTTTGGCGGCACTGTCGCGTCCGTTTCGGGTAGAACCCACTCCTTTTTTTGATGCCATCATGATGGTTTCAACTCCTTAATAATTTTGAATGAAAAATTTGTTCTAAATAAGGTCTAAGGCAAAGGTTAGACGGTAATGGATTCGACTAAAATACGGGTGTATCCTTGACGGTGTCCTTGTTTGGTGCGCGTTCCTTTTTTAGGGCGCATTTTATAGACAATCACTTTTTTATGCTTGCCGTGGGCCAAAACTTTGGCGGTGACTTTGGCACCCGCCACATAAGGCTGACCAATATGCGCTTGGGACTCATCCAAAACCACATTAACATTTTCAAAGGTCAAGGCCGTTTCAACCGTGGCGTTATAGGTGTCTATATCCAAATAACGACCTGCTTCAACATGGTATTGTTTTCCGCTAATTTCAACAATGGCACGCGTCATAGGAGGATCCTTTTTCATGATTTAAAGGCGTCATTCAAACGTCTTTGGACTAAAAACTCATAAAACTTTTCAAAATAGGGATAAAACATCAAACAGGGCTTCTGCTTTTTTAATTTCACCTAACTATATTTTAAGTTCAATCGTAATAAATACTCTAATCAAAACATGGTGACTTGCCAAGCGCTAATTTTAAAAAAGGACATTGAACCGAGGGGAGCCCCTATTTATATAAAGATTTGTTACAAAACAAGGTCCCTAGGCAATAAAGCAGTGAGTGTTTGTTTTTATTCTTGTATAGGATATTTTCAATCCTCCCCCG
>JBIJBR010000056.1:0-8744 GCA_044345135.1 Vampirovibrionales bacterium | reverse complement strand
TTCGTCCCCCCTTGAAAATCCCCCCTGAATCCCCACCTCCTCGCATCATTCACAGCCACGACGTCCGCAAAATGTCTCGGAAGCCTCGCATTTTTGCGTTGACGTCTATTTTTCTAACGGTTTAAAGGTCTCTGACGACACTAGCTCAAAACGAGGCGAGGAAAAGCTAAGTCATGCTACACTAAAAAAATACTGCCATGAGGATATTTCCGTGCCTTCTATTCTATTAGACACCTATATTTTTACCAAGCCTGCAGGGGGCATGGCCAAAGTAACGGCTTATCTCTACAACGAAATTTTTCGATTATTAGGAGAAGACGCCAAGATTCAAGGCATTAGCCCCAAAGCATTAAATCCAGCCAGCCCACCGATGGGATTGTCTAACCACGTGCTGCCCCTTCCCTTGGGGCGTGAAACATGGCGAAGTCTTGTGCTGCCCTTCTACAGTCGTTGGCACCCTCATGAACTCATTCACTTTCCCGCCAACGGACTAATTCCTGCAGGCTTGCCCAGCTCGTCTAAAATTGTAAGCACCTTGCATGACGTCTTGCAGTTGGATATCGATGATTTTTACACGCCTGAACGTGCCGAAAAACGACAAGACTACATTCAACGCTTGACGCGAGACTTGGCACGGACGGACCTACTCATTACGATTTCAGACTATTCTAAACAACGCATTTTACACCATTTCCCCACCTTGTCGTATGATCCCATTGTGATTCCCAATGCCCCTACGCTTCATCGCCCTGATGGTCTGTCGCCTCAATGGGAGCTTAAACCTGAGACGGCTTATTTTTTATATACAGGGCGTTATGAAAAACGAAAAGGGCTGGAGTGGTTCTTAGATTCTTTTTTAGAGGGGCATCGTCAGCAAAAATTACACAGTCGTTTAATTCTAACGGGAGAATCGGCTTTTATTAGCGAGGCCTTTTCGGAAAAAGTCAAAACGGCCAAAGCCTTGGGTGTGCTAGAAGAACGGGGCTACGTGAGTGACGCTGAAATGTGCCAATTGATGAATCAGGCCGTCGCATTGGTGTATCCCTCGTTTGCGGAAGGCTTTGGCCTGCCCCCTTTAGAAGCCATGACCCTGTACTGTCCTGTCATTACTACCGCGCTCACCGCCTTACCCTTTACCTGTGGACCAGCGGCTCATTATGTGGATCCACAAGCGCCTGAGTCCTTATTAAACGCCCTGTGCCGCTTAGAACAAGACGCCCCTTACCGCCGACAATTAATAGAAGCGGGCTTAAAGCAAATCCAATACTTTAGCTGGACGCGTAGTGCAGAAGCCTTTCTCGCGGCGGTTTCGAAGGCTTAACAATAAAACGCTCTACAGGGAGGTCATCCCCAAATAATGAGTCTTTAAGGGCGGGGCATTCCCACGGGCAAGGTCTTGCCAATGCGTGGTAATAAAGCGCTGTAATGCTTGGGGTTGAAGCGTTTCACGTTGAAAGGTTTCCGCGTCCAGCCAAGCAATGTGGTCGATATTTTCAGGGTAGGGCGGCACCCACGTTTTGCTCCCCGCACGCCAGCGCCCCAAAAAAGTGACGTCTAAAACGTGACGCGTGGCATCACTAAATTCAGACAAGGCCAATAAGCTCAGCACTTCAATGTCTAAACCCACTTCTTCTTGAAGTTCTCTCACCGCGCAATCAACGGTAGATTCTCCTTCTTCAAGGGTTCCACCCGGTAATACCCAAAAAGGTTTGCCGTTTTGCTGCATTAAAAGAATTCGCTCGGCATCAAACAAGACCACGCCGGCCCGTATTTTTAAGGTTTGATGATGAAAGGTATGCAAGGACATTAGTGATTAAAGTGCCTCTAAACTAGCGCCTGTAGAAGTGGCGGTCTGCTTGGCGGTGTCTGCATCCGTATAGACTCCCAACTGAACTTCAAAGCCTGAATTCGTTTGTTTTAAAATAGAAGAATAACCCTGTGCTTTCAAGCGACTTTGCGTGGCTTCGGCGTCTTCACGACTAAAGAAGCCTCCTAAGTAAACGCGATATTTTTGAACCGCAACCGTCGTTTTGGAACGTAGGCTAGGGCTCGTGGCTTCGGGGGTTTCATCACTAGGTACAGGGACGCTTGTATTTTCTTTGACAGGGGCCTCTTTTTTTGAGCTGGCCTCGTTTTTTTTCGTTTCTATACCGACATAAGGCACAGATTTGCGCGCCTTATTTTGGTCTGCATTTTGATTAAAGCGCCTTAAACGGCCCGCTTCTTCAGGGACATTCACATCCAAACGTTCTTCAAGCGTTTCTGAATTTACCACATCGGCTTCGTTGGGATTCGTCGTCGATTCAACCTGAACGGCTTCTTCTAAACGAGGCGCTTCTTCCAGTTCTTTGGTTTTTAGATTAAAGTCTAAATTTTTAAAGAAAAAGCTAAATAACAAAACCAAAACCAATAAGGAAATACCAAGGGCGGAAAAAAACAGAATCCCGATATTGCGAGAATCTAATGGTTTTAAATTTTTTGAAGCCGACACAGCGCGGTTCCTCCTAAAATAGTGAGTCAAACATTAGCATCAGTATAACATAAGTTTCTCCCGTCGTCGTCTAAAAAGCCTTCATGGTCAAGCGTGGACGAAGCCCTACACAAGATTGTGAAAAAATGGCCTGCTTTGCCTAGCACAATTTTAGGACTCTGCCGTGTTTATGCTTATACATTAAAAGCGTGGTCTAGAAATAGGCTATTGTTTTAGCTTCATCACAAAGGGTTTTATTTATGTCGTCGATTAATCCCAATACGCTGCCTTTAGGGTCTAATGCCGTTCCACGGGCGAATAACCCTTATGCCGTACCACCGTTACAGCAGAATTTGCAAGGCTCTTTACAAGATTCATTACAAGACGCGGAAGAAGTTCAAAAAACGGCAGGGACGGCGGCTCTTGATGCGGCGAAGTCTGTCTTTAATTTTGTCACCACCATGATGTTCTTTGATGAAGAATCGTCTGGTCAACTTTCTGGAAAAGAAAAAATAAATGCCGTTTTATTAGGCTTGGTGTCTTTAATCGGTTTTAGTACAACGGCGAGTTTACTGGCGGGACTAGATCCCAATATGGGGACCATTACCCCCCTCAATAAAGAAGCCGCGAAAAATAGCGTCGTGGGTCGCGTCGCTCAACGTTTAGATCAAATCGCGCCTGACTTGTTTAAGCAAGGCAGTTTAGAAGGCAAATCACCCACTTGGCTACGTGCTTACGTGGGGAATCTCAATACAGAAGAATATACTCAGCTATGGTTAAAAAATCACCAAGACGCCGTCAATAAAACCATTACGAAATTGTCCAAAGCAGGCAAGGGCACTGCTGTAGAAGGATCCTTACCCCAACGCTATGCCGCTCATTATGAACAAGTGGCAAACGTGCTCAAAGAAACCACGCAAACGGGGAATTATGAAAAATATTTGACCCCTGAGCAAATGAAGCTGGTGGCACGGGAAGTCATGGATCCCTTCTTAAAGAATAATGTGGCAGATTATCTACAAGAACCCCATTTAAAACCCGCCTTTGAAGGCGTTTTCAAAGCCCAGTGGCAAGCCTTGGAAAATGGCGAAAAAAAGGTGCTTCAACTAAAGGCCGACTTACTGACGCATGCGGAAGGCAGCGACGCTCATACGCAAATTCGTCAGGCCTTACACCAAGCAGAAGGGCAGTGTCAGGCTTTACGAGAAGGCTTTCGAGATGTGTCGCAAGGGCAGGGATTCTTTCGTGCCAAAGAAGGAGCCACGCCGCTTATTCGCGATTTTGAAACCTTTGCCAAGCAGCAACCTCATCGCATCCGCTATCTCTTAAATACCATGGAAGACGGGCATCCCGCTCAGCATGCGATACATAAAGCAGGTATTGACTATGCCACGGCATTGAATGCTCCTGCCGTGAAGCATACGTATCTTAAAGAAATTCATAAATCCTTATGCGACCAATTCCAATTCTTGACGGGTTGGAATACGAAGCCTTGGCGAATTAATGCCACGACCGGTAAAGCCCTCACGGCGGAAGAGCTGGCGACGAATCCCACCATGGTGAAGGATCTAGAAAAGTCCGTCTATCGCTTGCAAGAAGTGGGCAATTGGGCGAAGAAGTATCCGTTACCGTTTAGTCGTCTCATTTCTAAACTTAGCACGCCAGAACAGGGTTACGACACCCTACGTGAAAAGGCGTTAAAGGAAATTACGGACAATCGTGGTCATTGGGAGTCTTTATTGGGGCCTAAAGCGGTAGAAGAACACTTAGAACACTTAGGAAAGGTTAAGTCTAACGCCGACTTCTTTAAGCTCAATAAACACTTTACGGATCATGCCCGATTAACGGTCAAAGATTTTAAATCGCTACATGAAGTGATGCCACGTTCTTTGAAGCGTTTAATGCAAAATGTAGTTGAACATGAACAATTTATTCATAGCCAAGAATCTTTGTCCAACGCATGGGGCGTGAAAGGTTTAGGGCGGGGACTCGCCTCTGCGTGGCACGGGATGATTGATATGGCGAAGTTTAATATTCATGAAACCCCAGGGGAAGTCTTAGAGCGTTGCGCCATTGGAATGTCTGGCACGCTCAAGCAAGATGCAAGCCATGCAGTGGCCAAATACGGTAAAAGTTTTGCCAAAGTCTTTTTAAGTAATCCCATGCGTTTAGGCTTTTTTATTGGTGCGGTACAAGCCTTTAGTGCTGGGTGGGCGGCTTTTATGACCGCAGGGAAACCTTCAACAGAAGCGGTTGTCAACACGCCTCAAAATGGCATTGCAAATCATGTCGCGCCGTCTCAAAACGCCGCAAAGCCTGTAGAAAAAAAGAATCGCTTGGGTGAACAGGCGAGGTCTTTCTTACGAGCCTTTGTGGCCTGTACGGTTCCTATGGTTGCGGGTCAACAGCTTTTTATGTTTTTAAATCGTGGGAATCGCTTGGCCAAAATTTTAGGGTCCCATTATTTAACCAGTGTTCGCGTGCCTGGGGCGATGATCGCGGGGTTTGGATTTATTGCAGCTCCTAATATTTTGGCTAAATTGGCCTTTTTACCCTTGGCTATTTTACCCATTGGCCCCCATTGGATGACGGGGGCAGGGGGAGTTATCGGTATTGGTGGACAATTTATAACGGGGGATGCCTTGCGTAAAGTCCTTGAAAAAATACAAGATAAAACCATTGGCAAGCCCCAGTATTTAATTACCCAAGAAGAAGGTCAAAAAGCGGTAGATGCCGTTAAAAGTATTCAAGACCGCGAGTTTGAATCGCTCAAAAAAGAAGACTTGGCCCTGATTGCAAAATACCCTAACGCGCTTAAAAAAGCCAAATTAAAAGCCCCCAGCCCAACGCAATTGGAAGAAGCGTATCGTTTAGCAGGCCATAAAAAAGCGAAAGACATTGCCCCACAAGAAGCGGCACTACTGTATACCTTAGCCACAGCGTCGGCTCCTTCGTCCTTGCCTACACGGGGAACGCCACCTGTCTCCACCCCTCGGGTTTTGAGTCCAGAAGAAGCGGCGTTTCTCTATACCTTAGGCATGCAGGGGAAAGCCAAGCCTCAAGCCTCTTAATCGGAGGGATTCATACTTATCCATGATAGAATTTAATGGTTGGGACTTCGTCAAAGTCCGCCATGCTGCCTAAAATGGAAGGGAACTCGTCTTATGTCTCTCTCTCGCCCCTCTTTTTTGACCCCTCGCCTCTTACCTCCCCCGCCTTCACCACCGTGGAGCGTCCCTATGGCTTCAGCAAGGCAGGACGCTCGCTTTCAAGGGTGGGTGGTGGATCCTAGCCAGCCTCTTGACCGACTCAATCGCGTGCCTTTGGTGGATTTACCCCTACTGAATATTGCGTATCAAAGTCCCTACTTGCCTTATAAGGGGTATGATCTAAAGCGTTTAATGTTCCCTCAAAACACCTAAATAATACCGAGTAAGACGTGCCTGATTATTTGTACTATAATGGATTTTGTCAAAAGAATGCCCCTCTTGTTCAGGGGGCTTAACCTGTTGAGGAATCCCCCCTATGTCGAATCCCCCTGTTCGTGTTCGTTTAGCGCCTAGTCCTACAGGAAATTTACATGTGGGGACGGCTCGTACCGCCTTGTTTAACTACTTATTTGCTCAACATTTTAACGGCACCTTTATTTTAAGAGTAGAAGACACCGACAAATTACGTTCCGAAGCGCATTATACGCAAAATATTTTTGATGGCTTAAAAGCCTTGGGTTTACAGTGGCAAGAAGGCCCTGATGTCGGTGGTCCCTACGCCCCTTACGTCCAAAGTGAACGCGAAGATTTATACACGCAATATGCGGAGACCTTAATTGAAAAAGGGCTGGCGTATTGGGATTATACCTCTCCTGAAACGCTGGATGCCTTGCGTGCCAAAGCCACCGCTGAAAAAAAGCCTTTTATTTATCGTAATGATTTAAGCCCTGAAGCTCAAAAAGAAAACGCCGCGCCCGAGACAAAACCCTCCTTACGTTTTCGCATTCCTCGGGATCAGGATGTTGTCACGGTTGAAGACTTAGTGAGAGGTGCCGTTGATTTTGATGCGAGTTTACTCGGGGATTTTGTGATTCTTAAATCGGATGGAGGGGCGGCCTTCAATTTTGCCTGCGTGGTGGATGATCACCTGATGGACATTACGCACGTTATGCGTGGGGAAGACCACTTGCCCAATACCCCTAAACAATTATTGATTTATCAAGCCTTGGGGTGGGCACCGCCTGCGTTTGCCCACTTGGGCATGATTCTTGCCCCTGACCGTTCCAAATTATCTAAGCGTCATGGGGCCACCGCCGTGGATAGCTTTATGAATGAAGAAGGCTACCTGCCCGAAGCCTTTGTCAACTTCTTGGCCTTATTGGGCTGGTCCGCACCGCATGAAGAAGAAATCATGACCTTAAGTCGTATGGTGGAACTCTTCAGCGTGGAGCGTATTGGGCATAGCGGCGCTATTTTTGATCGTGAAAAATTGAATTGGATGAACGGTCAATATATTCGTCATTTGCCTGATGACGTTCTTTTAGAGCGACTCAAGCCTTTTTTGACGGATTACGATTTAACTCACTATACGCAAGCTGAACGGATTCAATTGGTTCAAATTACCAAAGAACCCTTGGTCACCCTGAGTGATGTTCGGCGAGCTTGGTCCTACTTTTTTGGAGACGATGTGGAGCGAAATCCTCAAATCGTGGAAGAGGTTTTGGCGAATGAAACCGCTCAGCAGTTGCTCGTCCTTATGCAGTCGCAGTGGCTCCCTGATTTAAAAGTTGACACTTTAGAAGAAGCACAAGCCAGTATTAAATACTTAAGCAAAACCCTCGCCAGTGAACATAAAACCAAAACGGTGATGTGGACCCTGAGAGCAGCCTTAACAGGGCGGGTTCAAGGGGCTGATTTGGCCACGACGCTTAGCCTTTTAGGGAAAACGCGCATTGCCTTGCGTTTAAACTCCGCATTGGCGAATGTGCATGCCTAAACGGGGGATATCGTCTCTTTCGGCGCGTCGACACTTCGTGGGGATTGATTTGGCCACGGGTCGACAGATGGCAAGCCAGACGTGGTTGTCTCACATTCTTGAACGAGACGGACAATGGTGCTTGCATAGTCTTGCGTCCCTTAAAATGCAAATGACGGCAAAAGGCCTCAGTACACACCCTGCGTTAAAATTATTTGAATGCCTGCTCCAACACGCGGATGCCTTAATTGGTATTGACGCGTCTTTTGGGATTCCCCTCGCCTTACAACCGTATAAGACTTGGCAGGCCTGGCTAGAAGACTTCCCGAATATAAACCCCACTCCAGAGGCGTTTCGTCAAACCTGCCAAAACGCAAGCCCTTTAGGGAAGGAACTTAAACGACAAACCGACCAAGAGGCTAAAACACCGTTTTCTCCATATAATTTAAGACATTACAGACAAACCTTTACCGTCTTGCATGACGTGTTACGCCCTTTTGTCATGGCGCAAAAAGGGAGTGTCTTACCTATGCAAGCTCCACTGCTTCATAAGCCCTGGGTCTTAGAATCTTGTCCTCGTAGTATTTTAAACGGCTTAAATCTTTCGGTTTCACCTTATAAGGGTAAAGACCCCTCTCATCAAACGGCGAAGGCCTTTATTCTAGAGGCCTTACAGGATATTTTTCCTGTGCTGCTTAATGCCGAGCAACGTGACAGCCTATTGACTCAAGCAGGTGGAGACGCTTTGGATAGCTTTATGATCGCATGGCATCTTTGTCGTCAATGGCAAGAAAACCCTGAGCAATTTACGACTCCCCTTGCGCTACCTTATACCCTTGAAGGGTATGTCTATTAGAATTAAGCTTCTTTAAACATGGGCGTCTAATAAGGTAGGCTTATATTTGTGAGCCTCCGCCTTGTAATTTTCAATATTTAAACGATCGGGCAAATCTTGCCCTGTGACTTTTTCAGACAACCAACTTTGAATCAAGGGAGACAAACGGCCCATGACAATAAAGCCTGCGGCTAAACTGGCGAAAATCCCCACGCTATGCCCGATATAAGCCGCTTTAATCCGATGCTTCATCTCTTGTAGACTCACTTGGCTGGATTGAGACAAACGATAAATTAAATTGGCCACCCCTTTTTCACCGTGACCGTCATCAAAAGCAGGCATGCTCTGGGAAATATCCATCCCCAACACTTTAGGATTAAAGAAGCGTCCATGTCGCAACGCATTCCACCAGTTTTCCGTATGAACCGGCATCACCCCTTCACTCATTAGTAAATCAACCAAAACGTTGTCATG
>JBIJBR010000054.1:0-8930 GCA_044345135.1 Vampirovibrionales bacterium | reverse complement strand
GACCTTGCCTGAAGATATGGCCTTTGAAGGGGCAGGGGATGCCTTGTATTTGGACGGCATTTTATACGCAGGGTATGTCCCGCGTACGGATATTTCATCCCACACCTATATTTCAGAAAAATTAGGGATTCCTGTACGGTCCATGGAACTGGTGAATAAAAGTTTTTATCATTTAGACACCTGTTTTTGTCCGCTGGAAGGGGGCTATTTGATTTATTACCCTGAAGCCTTTGATGCTTATGCCAATCAAGTCATTGAAAATCATGTGCCGCCTGAAAAACGGATTGTAGTCAACGCAGAAGAAGCGTCCTACTTTACATGCAATGCGGTGAATGTGGGCTCTTATGTCGTCACGAACCTCACCACCCCTCGCTTTACAGCACTATTGCGTGAAAAAGGCTTCGAGCATATTCAAGTGGATTTAAGTGAATATATGAAAGCAGGCGGTGCGGCCAAATGTTTAACCCTTAAAGTTTAGGTTTGTGTTATTTTAAAAGATGTATCCCCCTTTTTTAAATGGATGAAAGCGTCTTTTTTCTATGTTGCAAGCTCAAAATGTTTCGGTTTTCTATGGTTCTCATCAAGTATTAAAGGACGTTTCGCTGAAAGTGACGGCCCATACTCGTCTTGGCTTAGTCGGGGCGAATGGGGGAGGAAAATCTACTCTATTAAAATGTTTGATGCGAGAACTCACGCCCAGCGAGGGGGACGTGAGTCAAATGCCCAATGTGCGCATTCGTTGTCTCACGCAGAATCCTGAATTGAATCCCACCTATACCTTGCAAGAAGAATTGTATAGTGTTTTTACAGAAGTCAATGACGCGAAACATGAAGAAAGCGAATTGCTCAAAACGCTGGAACATTTAAGCGGGGCGGCTTACGACAAAGCCTTGCAGCGCATTGCTGAATTACAGGATGCTTTAGAACGCCTTGGTGTTAGGGAGCTGGACGCCAAAATTAGCCGTATGGTAACAGGGCTAGGCTTTGCCTTACATGAACTAGAACGCCCTGTTCATAAGTTTAGTGGCGGCTGGCAAATGCGAATCAACTTGGCGAAAGTCCTGCTTCAAGGGGCAGATATTATTTTAATGGATGAACCGACCAACCACTTGGATATGGAAGCCTGTCAATGGCTGGAAAGCTTCTTGAAAGAATACCCAGGGGGAATTTTGGTGGTGTCGCATGACCGCCGCTTTTTGGATGAGGTGGTGACAGAAATTGCGGAACTAGAACGAGGCGTTTTAACCCTTTATGGCGGGAACTATAGCTATTATGTCGAAGAGCGCGAACGTAATCGAGAATTACAACAAGCGGCGGCGGATCGTCAAGAAAAAAATCTGAAAACGCAGATGGCCTTTGTGGAACGCTTTCGTGCTAGTGCGACTAAAAGTACACAGGCCAAAAGTCGTGAAAAACAATTGGCTAAAATTGAACGGATTGAAGCGCCTCAAGCGGAACTAAAACGTTTGAATTTTCAGTTTCCTTTGACAAATCCCAGTGGGAGAGAAGTCCTACAGCTGAACAAAGTAGCCAAATCATTTGGAGAACACCAACTTTTTACAGAGGTTTCAGCAAGCTTGGAATGGACGAAAGATGCGCCTCAACGCGTCTTTATTTTAGGGGCGAATGGTTGCGGAAAAACCACCTTGTTTAAATTGTTGATGGGGCTTGAAACACCCGATTCAGGGACGGTTCAGTTTGGAAATCGTGTAGAATTGGGCTATTATGCGCAACATCAATTACAAATTTTAGACCCCGACAAAACGGTATTTGAAACCTTAGAAGAAGCCATGCCTCCCACACACCAAGCGGAAATCCGAGGGGTTTTAGGACGTTTCCTTTTTACGGCGGATCAAGTCTTTAAAAAGGTGGATGTCATTAGTGGGGGGGAAAAAGGGCGTCTCGCCATGGCCAAGCTCATGGTCGGTGGCCCCAATACCTTGCTTTTAGATGAACCAACGAATCACTTGGATACTCCCGCTCAAGAAGCGGTGGAATCCGCGATTCGGGCCTATCAGGGTACAGTACTTTGTATTTCGCATGACCGTTATTTTATTCAAAATTTGGCCACTCAAATTTGGGAATTTGATCAGGGTCGTTTAATTACCTTTGAAGGGTCGTATAATCATTATTTAGAGAAACGGAGCTTGCTCTTATTACAGTCGCGAAAATCTGCGGGTATTTCTCCTGCCATGATGAAAGAAATCAATACGAATGCGACAGGGGAAGTGGACAGCAAGCAGCAACGTCGACAATTTAAAGTCTTACAAAAACAATTGCGCGCGGTTGAAAAAACCGTGGATGCCTTGACTCAAGAAAAAGAATTGTTGCAAGCCGAAATGTCGCATCCACGTGTGTCAAATGATTATTTGGCGTTAGACCGACTTTCTCAACAATTGGAAGCCGTACAAAGTAAGCTGAGTGCTGAAGAGTCCCATTGGGAACTTTTAAGTGAACAGGTTGAAAGTCTTCGCTAGTAGACGTTCATCTTCTATTCGCAAGCTTGATAGAGGTTTTGACGACGGTTTAGGCTCAATTTTTGAGGGGATGACTGGCCCAGTAGAGTGCCACCAGCATGCTGCGGGCCTTATTCAAGGTTTCCAAATATTCGTGTTCCGCAATGGAGTCATGGACAATCCCTGCTCCTGCTTGCACATAGGCCACTTGGTTTTTAATGAGTGCGGATCGAATCGCAATACAACTTTGTAGATTCCCTTTGACATCAAAATAACCGACGGCTCCCGCATAAATGCCCCGTCTACTGGGTTCTAAGGTGGCCAAGTGTTGCATAGCCCTAATTTTAGGGGCCCCACTGACCGTTCCACGAGGCAACACGGTACGAAAGACATCAAAAGCATCTTTCTGAGGGGATTTTCGACCTTTAATTTCAGTGGCCAAGTGCATGACATGCGTATAATAATGGACTTCTGCGAGTTGACCGACTTGAATAGTATTCACTTCACAGACCCGTCCTAAATCGTTGCGTCCTAAATCAACGAGCATTTTATGCTCGGCCAGTTCTTTAACATCCGCCTGTAATTCGGCGGCTAAACGTTGATCATCCGCCTGAGTTTTACCTCGTTTGCGCGTACCCGCCAAGGCTCTTAACAGTACGGTGTCTCCTGAGACTTCCACAAAGGTTTCAGGTGAAGAGCCTAAGTACCAAAAACCGTCATACTTCAGGATATAGGCATAGGGAGAAGGATTAAGCGACACCAACGCTCGATACGCATTTAAGGGATCCCTCAGATAAGGGATGCTAAAGCATTGAGCCAAGACAATTTGAAAGACTTCGCCCGCTTCGATAAGCGCTTTACAGGCCAAGACTTTAGCGAGAAAATTTTCGCGACTCATATTCGTTTCGACCCCTTGCATGGGGTCTAAACTGTCTAAGCCTTCTAGCAACGGCAAGGGTTTTAAAGGGAAGGGAGATTCAAGAGCGTGACACACTTCTCCCCAAATGCGGGCATTGGCTTCGGAATCTTGCAGTAAACTCACGGAACTTAAGATTCGCGTAAGGTGGTCAAACACCAAGATGTGACTGTAAAAGCCATAGGCAATATCAGGCACGTTTAAAGGGTCATGAACTTGTTGAGGAATCGCTTCATTATGTTGAACCGCATTGTAGCCTGTGTATCCAAACCAGCCACCTAAGGCAGGCAGTGACAAGTCTTCTTTTAAACGTTCAGGCGTCCAGCCTTGGGTGCTCAACCACTCGCTTTGCGTCTCTCGCATCCATGCCCATGGGTCTTCACAGGTAAAATGGGTAGTTTCTTTGCTATGTTCATTGATGAGGGTGGCTTGCTTATCCTTCACCGTAAAAGACAAATAAGGCCGCCACGCCAAAAAAGAAAAGCGAGCCAAGCGGGTATCCGCATCCGTACTTTCTAACAAAACGGCTTGTTTACAGTGATGACTTAAAGTATTAAATAATTGCAGGGGTGTGGTGACATCTGTTAAACATTGGTGCAAGACGATATGAGATTGAAGCTTCGATACAGGCATGGAAAGCACTTCTTATGAATTAAGATCAGTAACTTGGTTCTATTCTAGCACGAATACGGCTTCACTGGACTTGAATCTACTCTTCAATCCATATCGTCTTCTAAACACTTATAGATGGGGAAGTCCTTAAGAAGAAGACGTTTTCGAACGTGTGGTGGTGGTTTTAGGGGTGGCTTTTTTCGTGGTTTTTGCCTTAGGCGACGTCTTAGCCGCCGTTGGAGAACTCTTCGCATCAATCAAGGCCACGGCCTGCTCTAGCGTCACGCTTTCGGGTTCGGTGCCTTTGGGCAAGGCATATTTTTGACGTTTGTAAGCGATATAATAGCCATAGCGACCTTTGTTTACCGTGACGGCTTGTTTTTTATAATCCCCCAAGGCGAGCGCTTTTTTACCACTGCCTTCATATAAATGAAGCGCGTCTTCTAAAGAAATATCATACACGTTATAAGGGGCTTTGATAGAAACAAAGGTCGGTCCCACTTGCAGGTAAGGCCCAAAGCGTCCGTTATTACTGACCACTTTTAACCCATCTGCCGTACTGCCTAAATCTCGGGGTAAACTCAATAAACGGATCCCCAATTCAAGGGTCATGCTTTCAGGCTTCATGCCCGCTTCTAAACTGGAACGACGCGGTTTGATTTTCTTCGGTTTCTTCGCACGACTCCCTGAGGGAGGGGGGACTTCTTCTTCCACGCCCAATTGAACGTAGAACCCATAAGGCCCTTTGTGTAAGGTGATGTCTTTCCCTGTTTCTGGGTCTTGTCCTAAAGATTTTTCTTCAAAAATGTCAGGTGCGTCCCCGTCTCCCTTGGCGTCGCTGACGGCTTCGGCCAGCGGTTTATTATACTTACAGGTGGGATAGACGGAACAGCCTAAAAATGCGCCAAACTTGCCTAGTTTTAAGCCTAAACGACCTTCTCCACATTTGGGGCATTTTCGTGCTTCTTCAGGACTTTGCCCTTCCTTCAAAGGGAAAAAATGGTGCGACAAGGTGGCATCTAAACTATCAATAACCTCCGTAATCGTGAGATCTTTCGTGGATTCAACGGTCGCGAGAAAAGGCGTCCAAAAATCTTGAAGTAAGCGTAAATAATCCACTGCTCCTGAAGTCACATCATCCAACGCATCTTCTAAAGACGCCGTAAAATCGTATTCAACATATTGAGCAAAATACGTCGATAAAAAAGTCGTCACCAAACGGCCCCGATCTTCAGGAATAAATCGACGTTGGTCCAACCGAACATAATGTCGTTCCTGCAAGACTTTAATAATACTCGCGTAAGTAGAAGGACGACCAATGCCTAATTCTTCCATGGCCTTCACCAAGCTGGCTTCTGTAAAACGAGGCGGCGCCTTGGTAAAGTGTTGATCATTCTCCACTCGATTTAAGGCAATAGACTGACCTTCACTTAATTTAGGTAAGCGTTGATTATGCTCGTCATCGGTATCATCCATACTTTCTTGATAGACGGACAAGAATCCGTCAAACAATAAAAAGGAACCTGTGGCTTTAAGTGTCGCCGTTTTTTCGATATTGTCAATCAAAACAGTGGAGGCTTCTAATTGGGCACTTTCCATTTGACACGCCACGCTTCGTTTCCAAATCAGGTCGTACAACTTACGTTGATCATCCGTTAAAGTGATGGACAATAAGGCGGGGACGGTATCCACATTCGTGGGACGAATGGCTTCGTGAGCCTCTTGTGCATTTTTGGCTTTACTTTTATAAACTCTGACCTGTTCAGGCAAATACGCCTTCCCTTTGGTTTTAAGGATGTGCTGGCGAATACTGGTGAGCGCGTCCTGAGAGAGGTTGACTCCATCCGTACGCATATAGGTAATCAACCCTTGTTCGTAGAGCTTTTGTGCCGTTTGCATGGTACGGGTAACGCCAAAACCTAATTTTCGAGACGCCTCCTGCTGAAGGGTCGACGTAATAAAGGGAGGCGCTGGATGTCGCTGTACCGTTTTACTTTCAATACGACTGACCTGAAAGCCTCGACTGTCTTCAAGCATCTGCTTGGCAGACTCCGCTTCGGTAGCAGTAGCAATAGACAATTTTTCAAGTTTTTTACCCTGCCACTTAAAGAGCTGGGCTTTTAATTCAGGCTTCGCCTCAAAAAAGCCACGAATCGACCAGTATTCTTGCGGCACAAAGCGTTCAATATCCATTTCACGTTCGCAAATCAAGCGTAGAGCCACACTCTGTACACGGCCCGCTGAACGAGACCCCGGAAGCTTGCGCCACAAGACAGGCGACAAGGTAAAGCCAACCAAGTAGTCCAAAGCACGACGCGCCAAATACGCATGGACGAGGGGTTCATGAATATTCCTTGGGTTCTGCATAGCAGCTAAAATAGCGGTTTTGGTGATTTCATTAAAAACGACCCGCTGGACGGGCTTACCTGATTTAAAAATCCCTTTTTCTTGAAGCACTTGGTATAAGTGCCATGAAATGGCTTCCCCTTCGCGGTCAGGGTCAGTCGCGAGAATAATGCTGTCTGCGGTTTTGGCGCGCTTGGTAAGATCACTGACCACCCCTTTGGCACGCGGAGACAATTCCCATTCCATGTGAAAGTGATTATTAGGATCTACGGACCCATTTTTAGCGGGGAGGTCTCGAATATGCCCGACAGAGGCCACCACTTCATAATTAGACCCCAAATACTTATTGATCGTCGTGGCTTTGGCAGGGGATTCTACAATCACAAGATGGGGCATAAATCATTTCCACACTAAAATAATGAGACAACACCAGATTCTTACAATAAAGCAAGTGGCGTAAAAGTCAAGCCATCACTTTGAAATCGGTGTTTAGGGAAGCTCCCTAGGCGCCTTTAAATCAAGTTCAACGGCATGCAAGGCCCCTTTAAAGTCTTCTTTCAAAACCGCGTGCACCATACGATGCCGCTTTAAAGTCGGGATCCCTTCAAAGGCTTGGCTGACCAAGTAAACGGCAATGTGGCTTCCCCCCATGGGATTACCCGCGTGGCCTGCGTGCTTTGCGCTATGGTCGACGAGTTCAAAGGCGAGGGGTTCAAAGGCGTCTGTGAGTTTTTGGCGAATCTGTTCAATGGCTTTAGGCATAAGAAGGAAGCTCCTTTTACGTTAGGATTATGATGGAGACAAAGATCTTTATTTTTTCAAGCTTAACATTAAAATATTTTTTTCGTCTCAGATTCTATTTGATTAAAGACGTCGTGCAAAAAATCCCAAAAGAAAACCGCTGGTTTTCGTAAAAGACCCAGCGGCAAACCCAATTTGACCAGATAAAAATAAAATAAAAAACTAAAAAATTGACGTGCAAGAACAAGGTGACGGACACCGTGTAACCCCGTAAAGGGAGTCGTGCGAAGCGATGTAAAAGCGGGGGAGGAGCATCTTATTATAATAAAATAAAAACAATCTTAAGAACTGCGTTTTTGTTACATCCCTTCATAGAGGAGAGCTCTATCGTAGTATTTGTATTGAAGCAGGGTGCTATTGTACAGATTCCCCCCAGTCTCATCGAGTCATTGAGCGAGATCTTGTTGACAGGGTCTGAAAGCTAGCAACATTTCTTAAATATTTGGGTTTAATGCAGTAGTTAGGTGTTTTATCACTAAGCTTTAGAAAGTAAAATATGCAAATCATCAACACTGTTTCTTTTGAGAGTAATAGAGAAAGAGATCCTCTTCTTTTTAAAGATAACAATGAAGGACTAAGAACTCCCATGAAACCCTTGGAGTCCGATTCTTTTTCGCTTACAAGACCAGCTCCCTCTCAGCAACGAACAGGGAAACAATGGCTCAGGGAAAACATGTCAACCTTAGTAAGGGAACAAATGCCAACATTCGTTAGGCTAGCTAAAAAATTACAACCCCCAAAGAAAAATGCCTTACCTGAACCCGAAATTTCAGAAGCTCTCAGAAATAAATTCAATTTACCTAGAGACCTCCCTCTCTCCTTATTAACAGAAGAGGGAGGCCCCCTACCAGAATCTCCTTTTGAACGGGCAGTAGAAGCCTGTAGTAGATACTCTGTACGGAAGGGGGGAAAGCCTTTCTCAGCAGCAGGTTATTTCACACCAGCAGAGGAGATGGATAAGACAAAAAAAGAGCTCTCTTTACAGATTCTGTACAGTAGTTTTATTCATGAAGTGTATAAGCAACTAAGGATAAGTCCCTACTCTAAAAAAGGCACAAAAGGATTTGATTCTAAAATCCACGAGATAACCGCGAAAGAGATTTCAGACTCTAATGGGAATGTTATTATAAAAGTCCGAGGCCCGCTAGGATGGCATGGAAGAATAAATACTTCTGATGACCATTCAGAAGTAATAGAACGAATTTCGGTTAATGCGGTTGGTTGCCGAGGGCTCATTCAGGCGTTAGACGAATTATTGATAACCAAACGTATTCAAGGATTTTATAAAGTCCCAAATACCGCTGAAGGATGGCATGGTCGGCATGAGCCTGTTACTATCGCTTTAGAAAAAAAGGCTACGCCAGAAGTATTGGATCTTATTAAAACCGCTGTTCAACCTTATATCCGAAGCGAAAAAGACGTTTTATTAGGCGAGAAGATTATGCCTGGTTTGGCTTTAGAAAAACACCCCAGTTCTGAAGAAAGACAAGCCGTTATTGAACAGGCAAGGCGAGTAGATCCACCCTTGGCAAAAGCGATTGAAAAATATTTTAAGGATGGCGTGAGCACTGGTCAATTTACAGCCGCACAGCTCGCCATCGATTTTTTATCAAACTCTCCCTATTGAGCTCCTCTATTGAGGAAGGGCCAAGTTCAGGCCTTGCAAAAATTTGACGTCTTTCCGCCAGTTTCCGCCAAAGACTAGAACTTATACGGTAAGTTTTCTCAAATGAAGGATGGCACAACCGAGTTCCCAAAAGGCTTGCCAATGTTCTAGCTTTCGTTCATAGCGTAAAACT
>JBIJBR010000228.1:0-2803 GCA_044345135.1 Vampirovibrionales bacterium | reverse complement strand
CCCAGGGGGGACGACGGGGCGGAGAAACGCAATGCGTCCGACCCCGTCCCCCCTTGAACGGATTTAGAGGTGTTGGAGACCTTTTTCCGCGAAAAGGTCTCTGACGGCGCCAGCTTAAAATTGAGCGAGAAAGTACAATTCACTCACCCGCTCGAATTTAATGCGTTGACGTCTATTTTTCTAACGGTTTAAAGGTCTCTGACGAGCGACCAGACCCAACATTATATTACAGCCTCTGCTTTAAAAAGGCTAAAACACATAACCCCGACTGGCAGGCACCGCACGTCGACGGTTCGACAAGCCCCCTTGCGCCACCATGCCTTTGGCCGTCGCCTGCTGAGTGGCCCACGTCAAACGCTCCCCCACCGCAAGCACCCACGGCCCTTCCGCATTAAGATAGCGCGCGTGGGCTTCCTGCCATAAAAAGACGGCACGCCCCCAATTGCCCTGCAGTTCCGCCACTTCCGCCAAGACTTGAAACGGCAAGGGATGACACGGATTCAACTGTAAAGCGGTATTCGCTTCTTGCTGAGCTTGGCTTAACTGTTTGGCAAAGGCCTCTGCGTTGAGTTTTTTGACTTGCTTGGCGCCCTTCGGCAAGGCGGAGGCTAAAGCGCCTAAGCGCGCTTCTAAACGCTGATTCACCCCTTCAAGTTCTAGCACCCGTTGCCTTGCCGAAGGGCTAGCATTCCCTACAGAAGCCCACTGAAAGGCCTGAATCGCAGCAGGAATAAACTGCATCAAACGCCAACGATGCCCCAAGGCTTCGGCCGTTTTGGCGTCACGCATCGGGGGCATGCGTTGAAGCATCGACAAAGCAAGGTCCATGTCTCCCAACAAAAAAGACGCTTCCACTTGAAGTTCAGGACGCACGCCACCCTGCTGAATAGACTTAAGAAGACGAAGATCCTCTGCGTCTAAGTATCCGTCTTGGGCCACGATTTTTAGACGCAACACGTGAAGCTGTTGAAGGGGAGGCGAATCGTTAAACACCACGGTTTTTTCACGGAGGGACCACTCACTTTTCAAGGGGTGACTTTGGGGGCCCTGCAACAAACGTTGAACCGACGCCAATTCTTCCGCAGGCACCGAACGACCCAACAATAAATCACGGTAGTAAAGCAGGGTCACCCATTCTAAGAACTCGGGATGTTCAGGCGAGAGACGCAAAACATCCTGCAAGTGGCGCTTGGCGGCATCTAAAGATTCTTTAATAATCAGCGCTTGTGCTTCGGCCATTAAATCAGGCAGCAAAGCGGGATTAAGACGAGACGCCTCTTGAAAGGCACGGTCCGCCTGTTTTTGATCTGCCGTGGCTTCTAGTAAGCGGGCTTCTTTTAAACGCAGTTCAGGGGAATTGGGGAAATACACTTGCAATTGTTGATACGCCAAGACGGCCTGTTGTGGGTCTGCCAATTTTTCATATTGTTGCGCCTTTAAACGTATCCGTTCAGGGGGAGAAGAAAAATCTCGTAAGCTGGCTTCTTCTATATAATGTAAGGCATCTTCAGGACGCTCCATTTTCGCCAAAAATTCTGCAATGGCGTCTAAGACCATCGGATTTTCTGGGTCCAATTCATAGGCGATTAGGACGCTCTGCTTCGCGTGATTAAAATCCCCCAAAAACTGATACACCGTAGACGCCCACAAAAGCGTCGGTACATGCGTGGGATTGGCTTCTAATCGCTTAAGGAGTAAGGCTTTCGCCTGAGTGGGGTCTTCCGCGCACTTCAATTCAGCGTCATAGAGCAAGAGTAGGGGATCTGAAGGCGCACGTTTCAGTGCTTCGCTTAAGTAACGCTTAGACTGCAGCAAGGCCGTTTCAGGAGGGGCAGGCTTAAAATGAGGACGGGCTCCCCATGTGCCATATAAATAACCCAAGGCCCCTAAAACAATGGGGTCATGAGGCGCAATCGCTTGAGCCCGTTGTAATAAGACTTGTGCTTCAGGGTACTTGCCTTGTCGCTGCTTCATCAAAGCCCAATTCACCAAGGCCTTCCAATCTTGAGGGTTTTTCGCCACCACAGCCGCAAGCACACTTTCCGCCCGAGGGGTATCCCCTACGCGGAGCCATTCACTCAAACGCGCATCAACAAAAGGAAGATCCACCCGAGGCCACTCCTCAATACTGGGTCCTTCCAAAGCCCAAGCGGAAGACATTGCCCCACAAAAAAACAGAAGTCCTAAACACCGCCACCTCTGAAAAAAAAACATAGGGCTCCTACACTCCAAAGCATTTTAAGCATACTGATGCAGTATTTCTTTTGAATTTTGACACGGTTTTAAACGCTCATGGATAAAGCCTTAGAGATTTCAGTTGTCTATGTGATGAAGTCGAGCGCAAAACAATTGACCATTTTATGAATTTCGCGTTTAATAGAAAGATAGACGTTGAGAAAAGAGGGATCTTTCCCCATGTACCTAACTGGATATCCTGTATTTTTCGTGCTATTGCTGTTCTGTGGGCTCTTCCCCTTTTTATTATTTGCCGTGTCGCAACTGGTGCAAATTAAGAAGCCTACCGCCTACAAATATGAAACGTATGAGTCAGGCATGAAGCCTTATGGGGATGCTCGCATTCGCTTTGATATCAAATTCTACCTCTATGCCCTTCTTTTTATTCTCTTTGATATCGAAACTATTTTTCTCTTTCCTTGGGCGGTGGCTTACGACAGCGTGGGTGTCTTTGCGTTAGTGGAAATGTTAATTTTTGTGGGCATTTTGGCCTTAGGAATCGTCTATGCGTGGCGAAAAGGAGCCTTACGATGGCAGTAAACTTTGTGGCGGATGCGTGGCAAGACTT
>JBIJBR010000155.1:0-4442 GCA_044345135.1 Vampirovibrionales bacterium | reverse complement strand
GGTAGATGCCGTCTACAACTGGGCAAGGAGCAATTCCGTATGGCCCATGACCTTTGCGACATCTTGCTGTGGGATTGAAATGATGTCCGCCTCTGCGCCTAAATTCGACATCGCGCGCTTTGGTTCTGAAGCCTTCCGCGCAACGCCTCGACAATCCGATTTAATGATTACCGCAGGCACCATTACGTATAAAATGGCCCCTGCGTTATTGCGTTTATATGAACAAATGGCAGAACCTAAATATGTGATCGCCATGGGAGCGTGCACCGTCACGGGGGGCATGTATGAAAATGACTCCTATTCTGTGGTGCGTGGGGTAGACCGTATCATCCCTGTAGACGTTTATGTCCCGGGTTGTCCCCCGCGTCCAGAAGCGCTATTAGACGCACTGATTCAATTACAGAAAAAAATGCGCCAAGAAACGTTGGCGGATCGTCGTACGCGTACGGCACAGCACATTGCTCGTGTTCGCTTGGATAAAGACGACTGTTTGGTTCCTTTAGAAAATGCCCGTGAAGAAGATTTCTTACATTGGGGCATTCAAAAAGATGGCTATAATGTAGAAGCCCTTCACGAAAGTGGTCAATTGGGCTTAGTAAGAGGCAATATCAAGTACCGACATGAACGCAGAAAATAAAAAACCCGACGTGTCCCCCGCGTCCGACCCTTCCGAATCGCCAGCCTTGCTTCCTGCGGGAATCTTTGGTGCTTTTTTAGAATCCAAAGGTTTGGCCCCTGAGCACTTGGGTAGCGACGCCAAAGGCACTGAAATGATTCGTGTGGCGGCCTCCGAACTGATTAGCGCAGGCGAACTACTCAAGCAAGACGTGTCCACCGCCTTTGACATGTTGTGGTTGGTCACCGGTGTGGACTGGAGGACGCATCGCGAAACGGTGTATCATCTCTATTCAACGGTTCATTTTCACACGGTGATTTTAAAAGTCACGGCCAATGTCGCGGATGAATCGCCAAGTCTGTACCCCGTATGGCCTGCGGTAGACTGGCATGAGCGTGAAGCGTACGATTTATTGGGGATTCACTATATTGGTCATCCCGATTTGCGCCGAATCTTAATGCCGACGTATTGGCTGGGTCACCCTTTACGTAAAGATTACAAAGAAGAAGACCCCCGCTTGGTGTGGAACCGCCGTTAAGCGCACGCCTTCCCTCTTTAGTCCTAGTAATTTGTTCAAGTAAGCTATTGGAAAACACGATCATGTCTATTAGTGAAGTGACTGAAACAATTCCGAATCCTCATCAAGGGATTTCGGTTGAACAAGGATTTGACACCAATGACTTAGTGGTTAATATCGGTCCGCAGCACCCCTCTACACACGGCGTTTTACGTTTGGTCACCACATTGAACGGTGAAGTCGTTAAAGACATGGAACCGGTGATTGGATACTTGCATCGCTCTAAAGAAAAAATGGGCGAAACCCGCTCTTTATTTCAATACCAGCCCACCATTGACCGTGTTGAATATTTGTCTTCCTTCTATGATCACTTGGTTTTTGTGAATGGCGTGGAACAAATTGCAGGTATTCCTGTACCGAAGCGCGTCGAATACATTCGCATGATTACAATGGAGCTGAACCGTATTACCTCTCACCTCTTATGGTTTGGGACCTTCCTGCTTGATTTGGGAGCCTCCACCCCTTTCTTTTGGTGTTTTAGAGACCGTGAAGAAGTCTTTACTCTTTTTGAAAATCTCACTGGGGCAAGGATGATGTACAATTACTACCGTTTTGGAGGGGTAAACAGTGACTTACCGTCTGGCTGGCTTGAAGAAGCCCGTCGCTTTTGTCAGGACTTCCCGAAGCGTTTAGACGAATACGAAGCGGTGGCCACCAAAAACCCCATTGTCTTAGACCGCACCCAAGGTCACGGCATTATGGACAAAGCGTTTTGCCTTAAATATGGGGTAACAGGTCCCGCCTTACGCGCCACGGGAGAAGCCTTAGACTTAAGAAAGACCAATCCGTATTCGCTTTACAATGAAGTTGAATTTGAGGTCCCTACCCGCACTGAAGCAGATACCTACGCTCGATATCTTGTACGGGTACAGGAAATGAGAGAATCTATCAAAATTATTTTACAATGTTTAGATCAAATCCCTGGTGGAGATGGTGGTCGTTTATCTCTTCTGAAAAAAGAAGTGGAGACTAAAAGCAAAGAAGCCAAGAAAAACCCCGATATCGTGGTCCCTCATTGGGATCAAGACTGGGATATTATGGGCAAAAAAATAAACCTCCTCACCTATAAGCCTCCTGCAGGAGAGGCGTCTAACTTTGTAGAATCGCCTCGTGGTGTTTTAGGTTGTTACATGATTACCGATGGGACTCCGAAGGCCTACCGTATTAAATGGAGGGGGGCTTCTTTTAGCAACCTTTCGGCTTTACCTGAGTTAATGAAAGGTCATATGTATTCGGATTTAATGGCCATTTTTGGAAGTCTTGATGTCATTATGCCTGAAGTAGACCGCTAAAGGGCTTACCCGTAAACGCCTAGATATTATGAAAGAGATGCACCGCCCATGATTCCTACGCTTGCTCAATTACTGGATCCTCAATTTCATTTAATGAAATTGATTGAAGCTTGGCACCAAGCCCCTGATCTAGTGCCTATTACACTAATTGGGATTGTATTATTCGCCATGGTCGCTGTCATGGGTCAAGCGGCGGCTGTGGTCATGGTCTTAATGGAACGAAAAGTATTGGCATGGTTTACCCAGCGCAAAGGACCCAACCGAGTGGGGCTAGGGGGCTTATTGCAGTCCATTGCGGATGGGGTTAAGCTCCTAAGCAAAGAAGATATTATGACCCCTGTACAGGACAAGTTCCTCTTCACTTTAGCCCCTGCTGTTTTTCTCTTTCCTGTTTTTGCCCTTTATGCGATTGTCCCTTTTAGTGAAAATTTAATTGGCGTGAGTCTCCCCTTGGGGTTATTGGCCATTTTTGCTTTATCTTCCATTTCCGTGATTGGTTTGGTTTTAGCAGGATGGGCCTCAAATAACAAATATGCGTTGCTCGGTGGAATGCGTAGTGCGGCACAAGCCATTAGTTATGAAGTCCCTTTGATTTTATCCGTCATTGGCGTGGTTTTATTCACAGGCAGTGGGGATTTAAACAAAATCATTCAAGCGCAAAGCGGTGGGATCTTCCAGTGGTACGGTATTGTGCTGACCCCGCTGAGTTTTCTATTGTTTTATATCGCCTCTATTGCGGAAGTCAACCGTATTCCCTTTGACTTGCCTGAAGCGGAAAGCGAATTGGTCAGTGGTTACAACACCGAATACTCAGGCATGAAATTTGCCACTTTTTTCTTGGCCGAATATGCAGGACTTTTTGTTTTATCCGCATTGACCGTGGCCTTGTTTTTTGGAGGATACACCTCTCCTTTCGGCCATACTTTAATGCAAAATTTAGGCTGGGCTGATGACTTGGCTCGTCAATTTCAATTGGCCGCTTTAAAGCCCTTACTCATTAATGCAGAACAAGTGTTTTGGATGCTAAGTAAAACGTATGTCTTCATTTATCTTGCGATGCTTCTGCGGGGGACTTTACCCCGTCTCAAGCCTGATCAATTGATGGGATTCTGCTGGAAGTTCTTAATCCCCCTCTCGCTCATCAATTTATTTATGCTCGGCTTTGCCAAGCAATTTCGCCTTAGTTTTATGACGGAGGGTCTTGCAGGAAGTTGGCTCTACTTACTCCTGTCTCTCATTGTAGGGATTGGTGGGGTCTTAGGCTTCTTTCATTTTATTGATCGTCACTTTAAAGCCCAAGTCGCCGCTCGTTATCATGCTTAGTTACAAGGATTGTCTTTAATATGTCGTCTACACCCAAAAATACGGAAAACGCCATAGAAGCCCTCGCACTGAATGAAGGCAATGTGGTACTGGCTGGTCTAAAAGCCATTGGGCAGGGGCTAGTCACGGTGCTCAAGCATCACCCTAGAGAAGCCGTCACCTTAGAATACCCTGAAGTCATGCCTGAATTAAGTGATCGCTTCCATGGTCGTTTGGCATTGCTTTCCAAGTCGGATGATACAGATCTCTGTATTGGTTGCCAAGCCTGCGCACGCGTTTGTCCCTGTGATGACCTCATTCAAATCGATATGCACCGAGATGATGACAAAAAACCCGTGGTCACTCGTTTTACCATTGATATGGGGCGTTGTATTTTTTGTGGCAACTGTACAGAAGTTTGTCCGGTAGACTGCATTAAAATGCTCAGCGATTTTGAACTGGCTGATTACAGCCGTGAAGCCTTGGTCTTGGATAAAAAAGACCTCACCCTAAGTGGTGAAGAATCTGATGAATGGCGTGCCCAACGTGGCTTTACGCCCACTGTTTTATAAGGCTCTGCCTTGTTATCCGTTTCCCACAACTTGGAGCGTCTCAATCCCTCATGTTTGAATCACTCGTTTTTTGTATTTTTAGC
>JBIJBR010000053.1:0-9028 GCA_044345135.1 Vampirovibrionales bacterium | reverse complement strand
TTTGGCGGCGGTCTCGCGTGGGCGTCGAGTTTCTTTGTGTGGTCTGGTCCTTCTTTCAATGGACTTGAAGAAAAAGGAGCCGTTTCATGATGTCTAAAGTGGCGTTTGTATTTCCAGGACAAGGTTCTCAGTGTTTGGGGATGGGAGAGGACCTTTATCAGCACTTGCCTGAGGCTAAGGCTTTGTTGGATCAGGTCAATGCTTTGGTGACGCCTAATGAAGCGGGGCAATCTTTATTAGAATTGATGTTTACAGGGCCAGCGGAAGAATTGAACCGTACTATTTATACGCAACCTGCTATTTTGGCGGTGTCCTTGGCTTGTTTCTTCGCGTTTCAGGCGCAGGTGTCGCTTCAGCCTGTTGCGGTAGCAGGTCATAGCTTGGGTGAATTTTCCGCCTTGGTGGCCTCCAAGGTGTTGACGCTCGCTGAAGTGGTACCGACGGTCGAGCAACGTGCCCGGTTGATGGAATCCGCGCCTCAAGGGACGATGGCTGCGGTGTTGGGGCTATCGGCTTTAGAGGTTCAAACGGTGTTGTCGACTTTGCCTGTGTCAACAGAGGCGTGGGCCGTTGTGGCCAATGATAATTCGCCAGCTCAGGTAGTGATTTCAGGCACGGAAGCGGGGCTTGCCCTTGCGATGCCTGCGTTGAAAACGGCAAAAGCCAAGCGGGTTTTACCTTTACCTGTGGGAGGAGCCTTCCATTCGCCTTTAATGAAGGGGCCTGCTCAAGCCTTTGCCACGGTTTTAGAAACTTTGTCTTTTCAGTCGGCTCAGGTTCCGGTGATTAGTAATGTGGATGCAGCGCTTCGGCAAGAGTCAACCGCTTTGGTAGAAGCGTCTCAGGCGCAAATGTCGTCCCCCGTTCAATGGACAAAAACGATGCGTCACTTGGTTGAACGCTGTGAGGTGGATGCCATCATTGAGTTTGGGCCAGGGAAGGTGTTGTCTGGATTGATGAAAAAGACGTATCCAGATATTTTGGTTTACAATATATATGATTTAAATTCGCTCGCCGAAGTGGTGCAGGTTTTTCAAGCGTGCCCTGCCAATGTTTAAAAAGGAATGAAGGATGACAGAGTCTAAAAAAGTAGTTTTAATTACGGGCGGTAGCCGTGGCATTGGCAAGGCTTGTGTGGAAGTGATGGCACGCGCAGGCTTTGATGTCGCCTTTAGCTATCATTCAAGTCAAGAAAAGGCGCAAGCCATTGTTGAAGCCTTGACGACTGAAACAGGTCGTCGTGTGAAAGCGTATGCGTCGGATGCGGGAGACACGAAGGCCTGTCAAGCGCTGGTGGATGCCGTGGTCGCTGATTTTGGATCTTTAGACGTCTTGGTGAACAATGCAGGAATTACTCGCGATACGCTCATGATTCGGATGAAAGATGAAGATTGGGATGCCGTCTTACAAACCAATTTAACGGGTGTTTTTCACACCACGCGAGCAGCGGGGAAAGTGATGATGAAGCAACGCCAAGGCTGTATTATCAATATATCCAGTGTAGTGGGTGTCTATGGTAATGCGGGTCAAGTCAATTATGCCGCGGCAAAAGCGGGTGTGATTGGCCTTAGCAAAACGGTGGCCAAAGAACTGGGGGCGCGTGGTGTGACTTGTAATGCGATTGCTCCTGGTTTTATTGAAACGGATATGACAGGCGACTTGCCTCATAAGGAACAACTGCTCAATGCGGTTCCCTTAAAGCGTTTTGGTCGACCTGAAGATATTGCAGAAACGGTTTTATTTTTGGCCACAAAGGGGGCCTATATCACCGGTCAAGTCATTGGTGTGGATGGTGGGCTTGTATTTTAAGCTTTTTTAGTCATTATAGTAAGTGGGCAGGTGCCCTTAATTTAATTGGAGAATGAAAAATTTATGTCTAGCGTAATGGAACGTGTCAAAAAAGTCGTAATTGAACAGTTGAATGTAGAAGAAGATCAAATTAGACCTGAAGCGAGTTTTCAGCAAGATTTAGGTGCGGATTCTTTGGATACCGTTGAATTGGTCATGGCTTTGGAAGAAGAATTCGGTTGTGAAATTCCTGATGAAGATGCTGAAAAAATTACGACCATTCAAGATGCCGTGAATTATGTGGAACGTAATCAATAAGTATCATTACTTTTGAAGAGGTAGTTCTTTTTGAATTACCTCAACTCTTTTTACGTCATAATTAAACGAGAGTGAGTTTTGGATGATGACTTTAAAACGCGTTGTGGTAACAGGTATGGGCAGTGTTTCTCCTATGGGGAAGAACAATGCGGAACTGTGGACAAATGTAGAAGCGGGGCGTAGTGGCATTCGTTTTATTGAAGTCATTCCTGAAGGACGGCGGACTTGCCGCGTTGCGGGGGAAATTGTTGATTTTGATCCAGAAACTTACATCGACAAGAAAAAAGCACGTCGTATGGACCGCTTCACTCAGCTGGGTTTAACCGCTGCCTTGCAAGCGTATGAAGATTCAGGCATTGAAGGCCATGTGGAAAAGCACCGTATGGGGGTGGTCGTGGGCACGGGTTCGGGTGGTTTGATTACCATGGAAGAAACCGTGATTGCGAGCCTTGAAAAAGGGTATCATCGGACTTCTCCGTTTTTGGTGCCGATGATGATTCCTGACATGGCTTGTGGGCGTATTTCTATTGAACTGGGTATTACAGGTCCTAACTTTGCTTTGGTGACGGCCTGTGCCACGGGCACCGATTGTATTGGGCAAGCGGTGAAAATGATTCAAACGGGTGAATGTGACGCGGTGGTGGCAGGGGGTGCGGAAGCACCGATTACGGCGGTTGCTGTAGCGGGCTTTAATAATATGAAGGCCTTAACAGGCCGTAATGATGATCCTCAGCGGGCGAGCCGTCCCTTTGACAAAGACCGTGATGGCTTTGTGATTTCCGAAGGCGCGGGCATTTTAATTCTTGAAGATTATGAAATGGCCAAAGCTCGTGGGGCTAAAATTTATGCAGAAATTGTGGGCTATGGTCGCTCTTCGGATGCGTTTGATATCGTCATGCCTCATAGTGAAGGTTTGGGGGCCTCTCGTGCGATGGTCGCGGCCTTGCGCTCAGCGGAGCTGGAGCCTGAACAACTCAATTATATTAACGCCCACGGCACCTCGACGCCTTTGGGAGACGTTGCGGAAACGATTGCCATTAAACGCGTTTTTGGCGATTATGCTAAAAAGGGCTTATTGGTGTCTTCCACCAAAAGTATGCATGGTCACATGTTAGGGGCGACAGGGGCCATTGAAGCGATTATTTGTATTCAAGCCTTGTTGTATCAAACCGTTCCGCCTACCATTAACTTGGATAATCCCGATGAGGCGTGTGATTTGGATTATGTGCCTCACACGGCGCGTCAAGTGAATAACTTCAACTATGCCATGTCTAACTCCTTTGGCTTTGGGGGGCATAACAGCTCTTTAATCCTCAAGCGTTTTCAAGACTAAGGACGACCAGTCGGTGCGTGTATTTTTTCTATAGCGGTATTGTATAAAAATGTAGGACTTCCGTTCTCACTTTATAGACACGTAGGGGTTGCCATGAATTTTTCTACATCAGATTTAGAGAATTATGGAAAAGTACTTTGGTCCATTTATGAGAGATTAACCCAAGCCATTCATCAAAGTGAGCAAACTAAGAGAGTAGAGATGCCTCTTCGGCGTCTTTTATCTAAGGTTCACGAGGATAGTATTGCTATTGTAAAGTTAAGCGAATTGAATTTATTGGTTCAAGCGGCTTGTTTGGCCTCTTCTACTTTGGAAACAGCCTATTGGTTTTCTGAACTGGCTGCGGAGCATTCAAAATACTTACATGTGTTAAGGAAACGCTGGGAGTATGCAAACGATATTCGTAAAGAGATACAAAATTTAGAAAAAAGTCTTGTATTGTTGGAAATAGAGGATTTTTGTCCCGTTGGTCCTTCAGCTGGAGATCCAAATCAAGAGAAAGATAAACCAGACACGATGACACTCAGAAAAAACTGGTTAGAAAGATCGAAGAGTTTTCAAAAACAGTTTAAGTTGTATCGTATTTTAGAAAAACGATGCAAAGATAAAAATAAAGGTGCAGAAGAAAGTCGTGCTCATCAAATTTATCGTTTAGGGTCTGAAATACGCCACGCCAACCCTTACGCGATGGGAGAGTATTTTCAGGATGAACAAAAAATGTTTCTTAAACTTTTAAGAACAACGATGTTTTTTACGCATATGATGATCGTCTCTTGTCCTAATTTAACGATTCAAGACCAGCAAAGACTTTTAGTGAATTTGCTCAGGGCCAGTCCCTTTTTCCTTCCCAAGAGTTCTTGATGCTTGGCGAGAGGTGTCGAGTAATTTACTTACTTTGTGATATACTTTGGCTTTAGCGTGTGGATGAGTCTTAAAAAGCAGGCAAAGGGTTTCTTATGGCTTTGGATACCAATACTCTTAAACCATGTGCAGACCCCAAAACATCTTCATGGGTCGCGGTGGATTGTATTGAAATTCGTGGGGCCGCGGAACATAATCTTAAACATTTAAATGTGGATATTCCCTTGCATCAACTCACCGTTATTACAGGGCCTTCAGGCTGTGGAAAGTCGTCTTTGGCGTTTGACACGCTCTATGCCGAAGGCAAACGGCGCTTTATGGAGTCTTTGTCGGCGTACGCGCGACAATTTTTAGAACAAGCGCAGAAGGCCAAAGTCGAAGAACTTCGCCATATTCCCCCTGCCGTGGGGCTGAATCAACATAATACCGTGACCAATGCCCGTGCCACGGTGGGAGCCAGTATCGAAGCGGTGGACGCCTTGGCCCAGCTTTTTTATGAACGGGGTGAAAAAACGTGTCCTCATTGCCAGTCGTCCCGACTCGTGCAAGACGTGGCGCGTCAGGTGCCTTTCTTTTTATGTGAAACGCTGTCGCCGTCTACGGCGGTGTATTTGAGTTTACAGGTGCCTAAAAAAAATCTAAAACAGGTCTATGCCTTGCTTTTTGGCTTGGGATTAGACCGTATTCTAGACCGCGAATTAAAGCCTCACTTACTGACTGAAGTCTTACCCACGTGGAAGACCGCTTGGGTGCATGACGGACAGACGGTCTGCTTTTTATTGGATCGTTTCAAGTATAAGGGAGTCTTGGATGACCCTTTAGTACAACGTTTTCAGGAGGTATTGAATCGGGTACAGGCGAGCTTGGACCGTTTGGGGCGAGAAGAAGGGCTTCAATGGGTGGCTCATCTTCAGGAAGGCGATTCCATTACACGGCAGATTTTACCAATGGCGACGGCATGTTTTGATTGCGGGGAGGCCCTTCCTTTGTGGACGCCTCATCATTTTCACTACATGCATCCGCAGGGGGCGTGTACGACTTGTGAAGGCTATGGCCGTGTGATGGGATTGGATGAAAGTCGTATCATTCCTAATCCGCAGGAAACGTTGGCTAATGGTGCCATTCATGCGTTTCAAACCCCTACGTATCAACCGTTACAAGCGACTTTGGAAAGTGAGGCCCTTCGTCATGGGATTCCTCTCCATAGTCCTTATCAGGCCTTAAAAGAAGCGGATCAAACCCGTATTTGGGAAGGCTTTGGTGCCTTTGTGGGGATTCGTCCTTTTTTTGCCTATTTGCAAGATAAGCGTTATAAAATGCATGTGCGTATGCACTTGGCCAAGTATCGCGGGTATTTTGAATGTCAGGCCTGTGGGGGGACGCGTTTGATTCCCTTGGCGCGTCATACTACGTTTTTGGGGATGTCTTATGAAGATTGTTTACAGACGCCTATTCAGGTCTTGAAACCGCTTTGGCTTGAGGCTCAAGGACTTGTGAGTTCAGAAGAATGGTCCAAACGTAGTCAGGATGCGTGGGAGTCTTTGCTCCAACGTTTTAACTGGTTGGAGGCTGTAGGCTTGGGCTATTTACCCTTGTTACGTCCCTTACGAAGCTTGTCTTCAGGGGAGGCTCATCGCTTACAGTTGATTGCGTCCATTGGTAGTGAACTGACGGAAACCCTGTATGTGTTGGATGAACCGACGGTGGGTCTGCACCCTCGAGATACTCTGCAATTGATGAATGTGCTCCATCAATTGAAAAATTTAGGCAATACGGTGGTATTGGTTGAACATGACCCTGATGTCATGAAGCAGGCGGATCTCATTATTGATATGGGACCCTATAGCGGTAGACAAGGGGGAGAAATTCTCTTTCAAGGCTCTTATGAGGGATTGTTGCGCGCTCAGACGAAAACGGCTGTAGGCCTTTTAAGTCCGCAGGGTTTAAAGCCCGCTCAAGAGGCTCCACCTACTGCATGGGTGACGATTTATGGGGCGACGGGTTATAATCTTAAAAATGTAACGGTTCGTTTCCCGTTGGAGCGTTTGTCTTGTGTCACGGGGGTCAGTGGTGCGGGAAAATCTAGCTTAGTGGTGCAAACTTTATATGGTGAAGTCTTAAAGCGAAAAGGGGAACTCCCCCCTTTTGAGGCCTTACCTTGTGTGGGGATTGAAGGGCTAGACCAGTTTTCAGGCGGAGTGCTGTGGGTGGATCAATCCCTGCCGTCTCGCTCATCGCGTTCTAATCCCGCCACCGTGGTGAAAGCGTATGATGAAATCCGCAAACTTTTTTCGGAATCGTTGACGGCCAAGGCTTTAGGTTTAACCGCGGGGCATTTTTCCTTTAATAGTAAAGGCGGACGCTGTGAAACCTGTGAAGGCTTAGGGGAAGTCACCATTGACATGCAATTTATGGCGGATGTGACCATGCCCTGTAGTGATTGTCACGGCAAGCGCTTTCAAGACCATGTCTTGTCCATTCACTTATTTGGCCGTACGATTTATGATGTTTTATGTATGACGGTGGAAGAAGCCAGTCAATTTTTCAAAACCGCGCCTAAAATCAGAACGCGCTTACAATGTTTATTGGATTTGGGCTTGGGCTATCTCCCTATGGGACAGCCGACGGCGACGCTTTCAGGGGGTGAAGCCCAGCGTCTAAAATTGGCTCCTTATTTACCCGTGACACACAAAGCAACCAGTAAACCTAGCCTCTTTTTGTTTGATGAACCGACGAGAGGCCTGCATGTGACGGATGTGCCTATCCTGGTTCAAGCCTTAGAACGCTTGGTGAAAGTGGGCCATACGGTGATTGTGATTGAGCATCATTTAGGGTTTATCACCCAAGCGGCGGACTGGATTGTGGATATGGGGCCAGAAGCGGATCGTGAAGGGGGGCAAGTGGTTTATGAAGGACCGCTGTCTGATTTCCCGCGTGCGAAGGGAAGTATCACGGCATCTTATTTAGGTTTGGGTCCTGTTGACATTTAGTTAAGAAAGGAGGAATTTCAAGGAAAAATAAACGGCTTTTAAGGCGTGTACAGAGACGTACATAACGAAAAAACGGCTTGTTTTGACACAGAAAGTACCCTTTATAAGCTGAATGTCAACAGGACTTAGGGGTTTGAAACCACTTGAATTGGAACAGGCTTGGCAAGGCTTTTTAAATTTGTTAGACTGACAAAGTGAATCGGTGTGGAGAGAAGACAGTCCCGATGAGGGGCTCTAATTGGGGAGGTTTTTCTAATCATGAGTAAATCCCATATGAAGCACGTACGTTTGTACGATAAATATGCCTTCAAACATAAGCGTTTATATGATGAAGAACATCCTAGACGTTTGGGGCGTAATTCCACGCATAAGTGGGAAATTTTACTCAATGAAGAATTTGCAGACGAACTCGCGTCCGTGTCGACTCCTTTTCGTTTGGAGTTTCATTTTTAAGCTTCCCCACCTGAGCATATCAGTTTTGACCTATACGCGTGGCGGTATGGATTGTGTACAACTAACGTTTATTAGATAATGGCAAAACGATTTATGTTTTAAAAGGATTTGGTCGATATGCCTATTTCTAAAGATGCGTTGGCGACAATCATTAGTCAATTTTCTCAAACGTCGCATGTGGTGCTTGGTGACATGGTGATTGATGAAATGGTCTACGGACAGGTAGATCGTCTCAGTCGAGAAGCCCCTGTGATTATTCTACGTCACCATAAAACGGATGTGATTATGGGCGGTGGTGCGAATGCCGTACATAATGTGGCGGCCTATGGGGCAAAAACACATGCTTTAGGGGTATGGGGGGATGATTATTATGCGCCTCAACTCAAAGCGGTGATGGAGGCTGCGGGGATTCATACGGAAGCGATGTTGACGGATGCGACACGCCCGACCACGACCAAAACACGCTTGTCGGGGATGGTTAATTTTTCAGTGACTCAGCAAATGTTGCGCTTGGACAGAGAATCTCGGGAACCTTTGCGGCCTGCTTTAAATCATCAATTACTTAGCGCTTTTCAAGCCTTAGTTCCAGAGGTATCTGGGGTTTTATTGTCTGATTATGCCCTAGGGGTCGTGAATCCCACCGTCATTGAAGGGGTTTTAACCCAAGCGGCGGCGCGAAACATTCCCGTGGCGGTGGATAGCCAAAACGATTTAAGTCAGTTTCAAGGCGCGACGATTTTAACGCCAAATCAGCCTGAAGCTGAAAAGAATGTGGGTTTTGCTTTAGATTCAAGGGAAGCGATTTTAGGCGCGGGGCAATGTTTGCTTGAAAAATCTCAGGCGCGTTATGTGTTAATCACTTTGGGGCAAGAGGGAATGGCCTTATTTGATTCGCAAAAGCGTTGTGTTCATTTTATTCCTGTTTTCAATAAGCGAGATGTCTTTGATGTCACGGGGGCGGGAGATACGGTAGTGGCGACTTGGTTGGTGGCCTATGCCAGTGGTGCCAGTGCTTTAGAAGCGGCGGTATTGGGAAATTTGGCAGCTAGCTTGGTGGTGCGAGTTTTTGGCTCAGCGGTCACGTCACAGAAGGCCTTGCTGGAAAGCTTGACGTATTTGGATGATGCTTTCTTGCAGATGATTGAAACGCTCACATTTTAGGAATTTTTTAGAGGGGATAAGCGTTCCATTCAGGGTAGGACATAAAACACAAAGGGATGTCTTTTTGAAAAAGACATCCCCTTAAAATTAAGCTATGAAGCGTGGAGAACTACCAGCGACCACC
>JBIJBR010000052.1:0-9045 GCA_044345135.1 Vampirovibrionales bacterium | reverse complement strand
GACCTTTTTCCGCGAAAAGGTCTCTGACAAGCGACCAGCCAAAAACGAAAGCGATAACTCTATGACTTCGCCTTTTCGGGTGTTGGAGACCTTTTTCCGCGAAAAGGTCTCTGACGAGCGACCAACCAAAAACGAAAGCGATAACTCTATGACTTCGCCTTTTCGGGTGTTGGAGACCTTTTTCCGCGAAAAGGTCTCTGACAAGCGACCAGCCAAAAACGAAAGCGATAACTCTATGACTTCGCCTTTTCGGGTGTTGGAGACCTTTTTCCGCGAAAAGGTCTCTGACGTCGCCAGCTTGAAACGAAAACCAGTCATCCAAACAACAGAGACTCTCAAAGGAAACGTTGATCTAAAAAATAGAAAGTCTTTGGATTGACCATTTGTAACAAAGTTTTTAAAAACAAAGATAATTAGCACAAAAAACGCCTTCGGGTGTTTTTATGCTTTTGAACACCCAATTTTTTTAGACGTTTTAGGAGACAATTTCATGATGATGATGGTTGATGCGAATTTTAGCTCGCGCTTAAGTAAAATCAATCGCGCCACAAACTTGGCCGCGCAATTTAATACGTTGGCCGTGAATAATGATGGTTCTGAAACGCCTTGGTGGTCAAACGTAGCTAATGATACCGCGTGGAAGGGGGCCAATTTAAAAAGGCTTGGAGGCAACGGGACTACAGAATCTATGGCGGATACCGTCTTCACGCCTCTTTTTGGAGGAATGGGGTATCGTCCGAGTAATTTAGGGTCGACCTATGATCAAGAGCGAAGAGTCATGATTCTTGCCATGAATGCTTATATTAATAAGCAAGATGCGAGTGGCTTGGTAAAGCTTGGTCTTCCCGTGCCAGATGGTGGTACAGAACAAACAAAGCAACTCATTTCGGTTCGGGACAATCTGCTCTATATCGAAAGTCAATCGGGCCAAACAAGGAGTAATCTATCGGTTGAAAAATACGCCAAAGAAGGCTATACCCAGTATTTGCAGCAATTAAGTCAATTACAAGCCCAAAGTGTGGACAAGGGTAATGGGATCATTGACGCCCAAATCGTAGCCACTAAAGCGTATGCGGCACAGGAGCAGGCAAATCTAGGGACTTCGCTGAAAGACACCTTCGAAAAACGCATTGATATGCTTTCAGCAAAGTATTCAGACTTACCAGAATTGGCAGGGATCTTGAATGAAGCCAAGGGGATGTTTAATCCAAGCACCATTCAACCTCAGGGAAAGACGGGCTTTATAGGGAAGACAATGGATGAAAAGGAAAGCTATCGAAAAGCCATGACCTTTTTAATGGATAAGCTTGACCAAACCGTAAAGGCCAAATCCGCAGGCACGCGTACTCAAAATGTCTTGGACACAGCCTTTAAAGGGACTGACCATCAGGATGTGGCGGCTTTAATTGACTCGATTACTGTGTTGGCAGGCGGTACGCAGAAAGGTAAGGCGGAGATTGCGCTCATCCAGAAAAAACGAATGGCCGAAGCAGGCTTTGCTACCCAAATGGATCAAAATAAAGTGTATCAATTGGCGAAAGGGTCGCAGGCGTCTAATATCGATGATCGTCAAAAAAAGATTAAAGATTTAGGCGGTGGCCAAAGCTTGTGGAGAGGCGCTGACGGTAACGTGTACTTTCAAGAAACAAAGTATGATGCAGACGGTATTCGTACTACCAGTAGTCGTTTATATCAAACCGAACAAAGTGATGAACAGTTAGCAGCGACCAAAAAGATTTCCGATAAAAAATTGGCCCAAACAGGGAAGGTCTTTGTTCAAAGGCAAAATGCGGACGGTACCATGCAAGGGAATTTATATGCCATTGAAAGGAAGTTTTCAGAGAAGTCCACTGAAGCGATTGACAAAGCGAAAGCCGCTGCTCGTGAGGATAGGTTGACCACGGCCACCGAGATTACACCGGAAGCCATTGCCCCCAAAGTGGTGGCCACCCCTAATATAGGGAATGTGGTTGCGACTACTCTGGCGGGTGCGGGTGCGGGTGCGGGTATAGGTTTTGTGGGATCTGGATTTAACCCATTCGGTGCGGCGATTGGCGCTTTGATTGGGGGAGGGACTGCTGCTTTTTCAGTGGCTAAAACGATGCAACCTACGCCTTTGACGGCGAGCAGTACAGGCACCGTGACGGCCAGTGCGAACAGTACGACTGGAGCCAGCACCGCTACGGCGATGTCGGCCGAGGATCGAGCCAAATTGGCACAATTAGAAGCCGAACAGAAGACGGCTGGTGGTCATCAGGCGAGGAATATCGCTTACAATATTCAGAAGCTGAAAGATAAGTATCCAAACCTAAGTACAGGAACTTCTACAGCCAGTCCTAAAAAAGCATCGACAATCAGTGAGGATAAAAAATCAGAACTCCAAGCAGAAAAAGCTTCACTACTTATTAAAAAGAGTCAGACCCAAGATTCTGCTAAAAAAATGGAATTGAATTTAGAAATTAAAGCCATAGACAAACAATTAGCGTCATAAAAAAGTAAGGCTAAAGTTTCGGGGCTTCTAGCGTGCCTTTGGTGCTCATCATTTCTCCACTGGCCAAAGGCGTAAGCGCTTGATGAAGGGCACGGGCAAAGGCTTTAAAAATGGCTTCCACCACATGGTGGTCATTGTCACGATACGGCACATTCACGTGCAGGGTTAAGGCCAAGCCGTCCACCACGCCTTTAAAGAATTCTCGAAATAATCGAGGGTCCACCGTGCCAACCAAGGCACTTTCAAAGGGAGGCACCTGCCAGACGAGGTTCCCCCGTCCGCAAACGTCTAAGGCCACATCCGCCAAGGTGGCGTCCATCGCAAAACGAAAGCATCCCGCGCGTTCAATGCCTTTAAAAGACCCGCCAAGCGCTTTGACGATGCTTTGCCCCAAGACAATCCCCACATCTTCAATCAAGTGATGAGGATCCACATCCACATCGCCCTTGGCGTCCACTTGAAGGGTCATTCGCCCGTGGGTCGCTAGCGTATTGAGCATGTGATTTAAAAAGGGAGACGGCGTATTAAAGCGATTGACTTCACTGGGGTCTTTGTCCAGAAATAGCGTCAGCGTGATTTGTGTTTCCTGTGTGTGACGAGTCACGGTGGCATGGCGAGGACTTAACATGCAAAGAGTTCCTTTAAATCGGTGGGGGATTCTATAATGGCGTCCGCTCCTGCGGCTCGAAGTTGCTCGGCGGTAAAGGTGGTACAGACGCCTAAGGCGAAATACCCTGCGGCTTTGGCGGACTTCATATCATCTACACTATTGCCAATATACCACGCGCGCTCTAGACAATGGGTGCGTTGAATATGTTGAAGATAATCCCCAAAAGGCTTGCGTCGTAGCCCTTCGACGGCATCGCTACAATAAACGGCTTCAAATAAGGGATTCATGGCCTCGCCCCACACGTCGTCATATTCACTTTGTTCGCGTCCTGTAAAAATAAATAAGCGATACCGCGTGCCAAGGGCTTTAATATCGTCTAAATTCAACAAGGCTTTTTCAGATTGCTTGGCCAATTGATGATAAATCGCACTGCCTTGCGCTTGAATCTCGTCACGGTCTAAGTGCACGTTCCGTCGCCGTAAAAGTTCTGCAATGGCGTCCCAATCGTCGTTAAAGCCCCCTTCCGCGCGAAGGGTATTTAATTCTTTAATCCCTAAGGGAACCTCACTATTTTTGTTGACCATATAGGCCACGACTTTATCGAAGCTTTGGCTGGTGTCCACCAAGGTGTCATCTAAATCAAAGACCAAGGCAGACATGCGAGTAAACACGTTTAAGACGTCTAAGAACTGTAGATTTTCCCCTTCGCTTCCCGTGGAGATGCGAATCCATCCCTTGAGTAAGGGCTGTTTGGATTGATCGCGCACCAAAATCCCTAAGCGAGAGGCAAAGGCCACAAAGTTAGACGCCTGTAGTCCTAAATGCAATAAAAAGAAATTCGTAGGTCCTGCTTGAACGCGATAGCCTTTGTCTATCAAGGTGTTCATCAAGGTTTCGCGACGATACAGGGTGTCTTCCGTCGCACGCTTAACCAGAGGCGCATCCCCTAATAATTGATGCGCCATCGCCACAGCTTGAGCATTGACACTATACGGCGAGCGCACCCGTTTCAAGTAACCCAATAAGGTGGGGTGCCCGACAATATAGCCCAAACGCAAGCCTGCCAACCCCCATGCCTTAGAAAAGGTTTGAGTCACCAAAACGTTGGGCGTGTGAACGACCTCTCGCAAGGCGGAGTCTTCTTCAGGACGGTAAAAAGCATAGGCTTCATCCAGTACAAAAAGGGTTTCAGGGTGCTGTTTGGCCCAATTGAGCGCCACTTCTTTGGGGAGTACGGCTCCTGTAGGGTTGTCTGGCGTGGCGAAAATAGCCAGTGTGTAGGCCTTTTGGGCAAGTTTTTGCGTCAAGACGTCAAGGGGATATTCAAAACGATCGGTTAAAGACACCACATCCAACTCGGCTTCTGCCAAGCAAAGGTTATGACGAATCATGTAAAAACTGGGTTCTGTGATGAGTGCGCTTCCCACCTTGGGTTCAATAAAGGTACGCGGAATCACATCAAGCGCTTCATCGCTACCATTACTGAGCATGACACAGTCCGCGGGAACCCCCAAATACTGAGCCAAATCGTCGATGAAGGCTTGATATTCAGGATAGCAATTATAGGTTTCAATATCATAACCGTTCGGCACGATATGAGGAAAGCCAAGGGTATTTTCATTGAAATCGAGACGTGTTTTTTCACGACGCCCTTCTAAAGGAGGCGCATACGGGGCAACCCCTGCCACGGCGAGGCGAGGCTTGGGAAAGGTCAACACTTCAGCTTCATGAGAAATAGACATGAGGTCAGGCTCCTAAGGAATCATTTTTTCGAGTTTGTATTCTAAAATATCAGTGGCTCCCGCTTGAACCAATTCAGGAATCAGTAAATGCACTTGCTTGGTGGGTACCGCCACTTTGACGGCATAACCCGCATGATTAAACAAATCACTGACGGTGGGAGAATTCATTGAATGACGAGACAATAAGGTAATGACGGCATCAAAGGCTTCTTTGGTGACATTCATTTCTAAAAGGACCCGTTGTGTCGCGCGTAATGTCGCTTCCATGAGCATTTTCATTTCTTCGATTTTCTGGCGTTTTAGTGGGTCCGCCATGGCGTGAGGACTGGCCACAAAGCGAGTGGTTGAGCTGGTAATCACATCCACAATGGCGAGACGGTTCATCCGCAGGGTGGTTCCTGTGGCGGTGTTGTCGACAATGATATCCGCATCTTCAGGGGGGAAGGCTTCCGTGGCACCATAACTTTGTAAGTAGACGGCATTTAGTCCATGCTTTTGAATAAAATCTTCACTACAACGCTTGTATTCACTCGCCACCACCATTTGACGACTTTTGTTTTTAAAGGGGTTCGCGTCACTATGGAGTAAATCTTCAGGGAGTGCGGCTACAATTTGAACAGGGTCATAGCCTAAATCTAAAATAGTGACGACATCGGCCTGATGCTCATAAATCCAGTCGCCTCCTGTAAAGCCACAATCATGCCGCCCCAAGGCCACTAAGCTGGGAATATTTTGCGCCTTCATGATTTTGGCTTCAATAGAAGCATCACTACACTGCGGACGATAACTTCGGTTGGTGGATTTGAATTGAATGCCAATGTTGTTGAGTAAAGCCAATACTTTTTCTTGAATACGTCCTTTAGGTAAAACCAGCTTAAGCGAAAAATCGGCAGACGTTTGAGTCATCATAAAGAAGTATCCTTTTTTAGAACAGCATTACCTTACTATTTAAACATAAGCGCGATAAAGATTCAAATGAACCCGCCTAAACTCCATTTTCTATGTCAAAAACTGCCCGAAAGAATCGGACAGTTTAAAGATTAAAAATTTAGGAGCTTTATGCTAACTTAGCCAATAAATCTTGTAGTAGTTTCATGATGTCCGTAACACCAGTAGTTGTGGTAGGGACGGGTTCATCAATCGGTAATATATTGGTGATACGATAAGAATCAATGGGATTCTTTAACGCTTTGCGTTCGGTGAAATCGGCGTCAAACCCTTCACCTAAAATACCAGTGGGCATTTGACCATCCGCAAAAACGCCTTGAGATTTACTGAATACATCCGTATTAATATAGTTAATCGGCTTGTCTGTTTCTTTTTCAGTGGTTTTAGCTAAACCAAAGTTGAAATCGTATTCAGAACTTTCAGGTGTTTTAACACTGATTTGGTTGGCTTTTAAGGTGATTTTGGTTCCGTCGGTTAAGCTAACGACATCACCGTCTTTTAAGACGGTTCCATTGACTTTGGCGACCCCAGCATCAATTGTTAAGTGATCCGCACCTAAATCTAAATTGGTTTTGGTCGTGACGGAGAGTCCCCAGTTTTTAAATTTTTCAAAGGTTCCCGTTAAAGAGGTGTTTTTGTCTTTCAATAGGTTGAAATCACCCTCTTCACCAATGTTGAAACTGGTGGTTCTTAAATTGTCTTGATTAGCGCGGTCTGCATCCGCAATGTGGGGGTCTCCCCATATTGAACTATTTTGGTTGGAGGCAACGGAACCTGCTACGGTGTTTTTAGGGGCTAGAGTCCCCCAGTAGCTACCTGCGAGCATGTTTTTCGCGGCGGCGACGTCGCCTGCGGTTTCAAGGAATTTAGAGCTTTTTGAGTTGTTGTCATCCAAATTCACGTTTTCAGCGACTTGGTTGAAGGCTTGGTATGTTTTGGCGATACCATTGGTGGTTTTGGAATCGGCTAAAATTTTCGCAAATCCAGCATCTAAATCGGCTTTGGTGAGTTTACCATCGGCAGTGTTGGTGCCTTTCGCGTCAAGGACTAAAATAGCGGCAGCGTGTTCACGAGCGGACAATAAACCGTCGGCGCCTGCAAAACTTTCCCAAATGGCGGTGCCTGTTGCGGTGGTGAAGTCGAGGTTAAACCCTGGTTTTGCGCCCGCTAATCCACCTTTGGCCATAACTTGTTCGCGTGTTAAGCCTGCTGGTGGAGATCCTCCTAAAACAGCGGGGCCCTGAAAATCTACAGCGAACTTTTTTAATTCGGCAAGGTCTTTGTATTCTAACTGCACGGTGGGCGTCCCGATGGGGATGCTTGATGCAACTGGTGGGGTGGTGTTTAGGTTAATACCCATGATAATCGTCTCTCTTTCTCTTTTGGTTTGTTCATTAAAGTGATGAATCCTTTTAAGGGGATTCCTGTTCTATGTCCTGAAAGTTCAGAAACTTCGTGAAGCTTTGACTTCGTTTGGTTTCTCACTCCTTAATAAAGGATGCTTTAATCTTTAAATTGCGTTTTCGTTACAATTGGAAACAATAGGGGCATTAATAAAAAAAACGCCGATGAAAAATCGGCGTGTATACGTTCATTTACTTGTACTTTTCCATAAAAGCCAACGCATAAAACGTAGGACGTTGTGAGGGACATCAAACAAACAATCAAGAACAAAGTCAATAAAGAGAGAAAAACCAGTGTTAAAAGTGAGAGAGACGTTACATGATTCAGACTTTCTATTTCATTTGTTTTTAACAACGTGTTCATCGGATTCTATTTAAAAATGCGAGAACTCAATTCAAGTGGGCAAAACAGCACCCTAAGCCTTATAGCGACTTGAAACGTAGACATTCCAGAGCGGCCTAGTGATTAACCAACAGAGTCACAGGGAATGACGGTGCTTCTGACGGGAAGGCTTCTGATTAACGTGGAGAAAGTCTTCTTGACCACGGCGACATAGGTGAACGCTTCTCCTTGGGGGTGTCGCCACCCAAGACTCCTGTTGAGGAGTGAAGCGTATGGTTTTTCAGTCAACTTGTTTATTGAATGTGGAGACATTCCAATTCACGAAGTCAAACGGTTTCTAGTGTTGGGTCTTTGCCAGAAAAGGATCATTCATGAACGCTGTCGTGTTCCTTCTCGTCCTAATTCGTTTTGGCGTGTGTTGTGTAGACTTTACGGTGTTGTATCGTCCTTACATAAGCATAAAGGCAAATGTGGGATCATTTTGTGCTAGTAGATGCGTTTTTTTTAGTATTTTTTTTCTGCGGGATTGAAAAAACCGCAGGGGTTTGGCGTCGTGCTTGGTTTTGACCTTTGTTCCATTGACGAAAGGCCTCCATTTGCTCAGGATTTAACGGGCTAATGGCTGAGTATAGGTAAGCGTCTTCAAAGGCGATTTCAGATTGTGTGGTGTTGGGATAGTAAGACACGCCAAAGTTTGTGCGTCTAAAGACGGTGTCATACCCAATTAAGACTTTGAGGTTACGAGACCCCACGGAAATGTAAACATTATTACCGACCAAAGCATCATTACGGGCATTATTATTGCTGAGATTGAAATCTTGTCGTAAGCCTAGCATGGCGTAAGGGCCGAGTCGCACCACGTTGTTTAGTGTAACGGTTTGGTTCCCTAAAAAGAAGCTGTCAAAGACAAAGGGAGACTGACCAGACGTTGCCCCGAAGGTATAGGTGATTTGGGACATGAAAAAATCACCTAAAAAGACGTTGGCGGTGGGGCCTCCTCTTAAAATACTGACGAAATCTCCTGTGCTGTAGTACGCATTGGACGCCTGCCCTGTTAATCCAAATTCCACATTGTTTCCCAGTTTAAATAGGGGGCGCGTGTTATTTAAAACCAACTGTTGACGGAGACGACCTGCGGTGGCAGGATTGGCACTAGGGGGTGTAACAAAGGGATTCGCCGAGTTAAACGGAAAGAAATCATCTTTAAAAATTCCCCCACTATGCACCGCGGTTAAGCTAAATAATTTGTTTCTAAAGAAACGACGGCTGTCTTGCACTTGGACACTGTAGCTTGGGCGTTCTTGGGTGAAAAAGCTATTGCCCGCAAAGGCGTTTTGACTCGCGATTAGCTTGGTATTACGGTTTTTATCAAATAAGAAGTACTCGCCTTCCAACACATTATAATCATTTTTAAAATTTCGTCCCACCATTAAACGAAGACGTTTGGAACGATAAGACCCCATGATCCCATAACCAAATTCAGGATCACGTAAATCAATGGTATTGCT
>JBIJBR010000199.1:0-3435 GCA_044345135.1 Vampirovibrionales bacterium | reverse complement strand
AACGAGCAAAAGGGTTAAAAAACCCGCTTGTAAAAAATTCCAAGACAAAACATCCAAGGGGTCATAATGCTGAACCAATTTTTTAACCCCGATATTATAGGCTGAAAAGAAAAAAGCATTCACCAGAATTAATCCATCCCCGATGAGTGGATTCGCCCCTACGGAGGCGCCTCCCCCATGGCTGGCGTCATAAAATTGAGCCACCACTAACCATGTAATGCCTAAAGAGCCTAATAAAATCCCAAATAAGCGTAGGGGACTTATTTTTTCAAAACCCAAAAGCGCATTTAAAAGCATGGTTTGTAGGGGAATACTACCCATACATAAGGTGGCGTGAAACGCCGTGGTGTAATTCATCGCAATAGGTGCCACCGTTTGTAACCAAAATACGCCTAGTATACCCATGGTGACAAATAATGGCCAGTCTTGCTTAAAGCGAGGGTCCCAACAGGGGAGTCGATGCCAGACCTTCCACGTCCACCCTAGGGCAATAATGACAAACCCAAAACCCAATTGCCGAAGCACAGCGACTTCTACGCCCCCTATTTCTTGGCAAAATAATTTGAGGATGGGAAAAAAGATGCCATAAATTAAAGTCATACTGGTGAGTAAGCCATGAATTTGAAAGGAAGTAGGAATACGAGCAATGAAGCGATTCATGGCAGAAGATAGAGACATAGGAGGTGAAAACACTTTCTAAATTTGTCGTTCAGCTGGACTTCAAAGAAAATAACGACTATTTAAGTGAGGATGCTGTCAGTGTATCGGAAAGATAAGGAAGCCTCTAGTTTATTTTGTATAGTTTAAGAATTATTTAGAAAAGCAATGATGAGGAAAGTGTTAGGCTGTTTAACGCCGATTCTAAAGCGGCTCCGTTTTTTCCGCCTGCTTGCGCAAAGGTCGGTTTGCCGCCCCCGCCGCCGCCACAGGCTTGAGCCAATGTTTTGACGATATCGCCTGCTTTAATGCCGTGAGACTTCACCACTGCTTCGGCCACCCATACCAAGATGAGGGCATTGCCTTCTTCAGAAACAGACCCTAAGACCAAAACGCCTTTTGAGCTGGCTTGATTTATGACGGCTTCTCCCAAGGCTTTTAGGGCGTCTGAAGGAGCGTCTGGCAGTAAATGTTTCACTAAAATCGGGGAGGTGTCTGCAGTATTAAAGGCGTGGACAAGTTCAGGGACTCTGCTCATCAGGATTTTTTCTTCTAAGCCTTTGATGGTTTTTTCTTGATGTCTGAGGTCGTTTTGTAATTTTAAAAGTCGAGGAAAGATATCCGCTGTCGGGGTCTTCAAATGCAGGGACAATGCTTTAAGTTGATGTTCTGCCTGACGGAATTGTCGATAGGCTTCATAACCCACGACAAATTCTAAACGCCTGACGCCTGAGGCTAAGGCCGATTCGTGATTAATTTTTAATACCGCTAGGTCGGCCGTATTCTGTACGTGAGTCCCCCCACATAATTCTTTGGAATGAGACCCTATACTGACGACACGAACGGTGTCTCCGTATTTTTCACCAAATAAGGCCACGGCCCCTTGTTTTTTAGCTTCTTCAAAGGAGGCTTCACTCACATGGGTGGCTTCTCCCGCTTGAATCCAGTGGTTGACCAGTCCTTCAATCTGATGCAGTTCTTCGGCGCTGATCCCTCGATGAAAGCTAAAGTCAAAGCGAGCCGATTCCGCCCCCACGTAGCTGCCTGCTTGAGCGACATCCGTACCTAAGACTTTTTTCAAGGCCGCATGAACCAAGTGCGTACCACTATGGTGAAGGGCGACTTGATGACGATAGCGTTCATCGATTTCCGCCGTGACGACATCCCCTTCATGAAGCCCTTCTCCTTGGTCATAGAGACAATGATGCACAAATAAGTCACCCACTTTTTGGACATCCTTGACCAAAACGGTCAGGGCGCCTTGTCCTGCCTTTAAGTGTAATTGGCCTCTATCCCCGACTTGCCCGCCACTTTCCGCATAAAAAGGGCTTTGATCTAAAATACATTGAAAGGCGGTGTTGGTGCCGCCTACTCTGGATACACGTTCTCCATTGAGTAAAAGGGCTTTAATGGTGACTTCAGCGTCTAATTGGTCATAGCCTACAAAGCGGGTGGCACCAATGTCTTGATAAATTTCGGTGAAGGATTGATCATCCAAAACACCGACTTGTTTACGTGCGGAACGGGCCATAGCCTTGGCGGCTTGCATCGCGGTTTGAAATCCCGCCTCATCCAAATGTAGACCGCGTTCTTGTACCATGTCTTTGGTTAATTCAACGGGAAAACCATAGGTATCATATAATTTAAAGGCCTCTTCCCCACTCAGGGTGTCTCCTGTCAAGTGTTCAAGGACTTCATCTAGGCGCTTGGTGCCTTTGTCCAAGGTTTCTAAAAAGCGGGCTTCTTCTTGTTGAATCGTACGCTGTGTATAGGCCAAACGTTGCACTAATTCAGGGTAGTGATGCCCATATTCTGCTTGAATAACAGGTAGCAGTGCATGGAGAAAAGGCGTATTCATGCCTAAAAAACGTTTGCCAAAACGAACGGCACGACGAAGGACCATGCGAATAATATAGCCTCGCCCTTCATTAGAAGGTACAATGCCATCCGCCATGGTGAAGGCCAGTAAACGCAGGTGATCCGCCACAATTTTTAAGGCCACATCCGTTTCTTCATGCTGACGATAAGGAATGCCTGTATAATCGGTCACGGCTTTGACTACATTTTGCAGTAAATCGGTTTCAAAGGTATTATTAACCCCTTGTACCACCATGGCCAAACGTTCTAAGCCTGCGCCTGTATCCACATTTTTATGTTCCAAGGGGCTGATTTTGCCTTGGGCGTCCTGAAACGATTCCATTAAGACCAAGTTCCAAATTTCAATGAGACGCGTGTCCAAATCATCCGCTGGATTTTGGGTTAAATCATAATGAATTTCGGTACAGGGTCCACAGGGCCCTGAGGCACCAGGCGGTCCCCAAAAATTGTCTTTTTTACCGCATTTAAAGAGCCGTTCAGCAGGGATGCCTACGGTGTGAAGCCAAATCGCCTCACTTTCAAGATCTTCTTCATAGACAGAAACCCATAGACGTTCAGGGTCTAAGCCTAGGACTTCTGTACAAAATTCCCAGCTCCAAGGGATGACGTCTTCTCTAAAATAATCGCCAAAGCTAAAATTGCCGAGCATTTCAAAAAAGGTATGGTGACGGGGGGTACGCCCGATATTTTCTAAATCACTGTCTTTACCCGACACGCGCGCGCATTTTTGAACGGTGGTTAAACGCGGTGGATTGGGACGCGGTTCAATGCCTAAAAAAATAGGGACAAAGGGAAGCATGCCCGCGGGGGTAAGTAAAACCGTGGGGTTATTGACGGGAATTAAGCTTGCGGAAGGGCGTCGTTGATGTCCACATTTTTCTTCAAAAAAGCGTAAAAAGG
>JBIJBR010000105.1:0-5800 GCA_044345135.1 Vampirovibrionales bacterium | reverse complement strand
CGAATATCACGGCCAGTTTTTGGGTGGGTAGGGTGGGGCATGAGCGTCGACTCCCTTTATAGTGAGATAAATACATCGCTCATCATAACATAAACACCCCTAGCACTTTTGGGAAGGGACCGACGTTTAAACCTTTAGGTGGATGAAATGCTGTAGAAAGGCCTTCTGATATGGTGATTGATGCTGCTATGCCAAATAGGCATGGAAGCTCAAGGCGAAAATGACGCCTAAAATGGCACCGACCAAGACTTCAAAAGGGGTATGCCCCAAGAGTTCCCTTAGATGTTCAGGGACATGGCCTGTTTCATGCGCGTAGATTTCCCGTGTAATTTTGTTAAGAATCCCTGCCATACGACCCGCAGATCGTCTAACCCCTGCCGCATCATACATAACGACTAAAGCCGTTCCTACCGCAATCGCGAAGGTGGTAGAAGCAAAGCCATCCACACAGCCTACGGCGGTGGCGAGTGCCGTCATTGAGGCGCTATGACTAGAAGGCATGCCCCCTGTTTCAACAATAAGTCGAAAATTGATGGTTCGTTTAAAAATCAAGGTGCCGACGACTTTAAATAATTGTGCCACAAAAGCACTGAGTAAACTTGCGGCAATCACTTCATAGCCTGTGTTATATAAGGTAGAGACAGCGGAGGGTACCACAAAAGAGGCAGACGATAGAACAGTCATAAAACAGGGAGGCTCCGCACAGTAGATAGGACAACAGTATTCATTGTAACGTAAAGCCCCCCATTTGGCTAGGTAAGGAAGGCGCCTCCCTTAAATGGGGGAGAGGCTAATTCTCTCCAAAAAATTGGCTTATAAGGCCGCGGGTTGATATAAGAAGGTATAGTATTCAATCGCCATACGGTCGCTATCAAAATATAAAGAAGAATACTGAACCGCACGCTGCATGAGTTTGGCCCATTCGTCTTTATGGTCATAAAAAGTAGGGAGAATACGGTCTTCTAAAATGGTCATCATGCTTTCGTAATCTCGCTGGTGAAGTTCCGCATCACTGGCGTTACCACAGGTGCCTTCAGGGTTAATAATGTAACCGTTATAATCATCAAAAGTCCCTTCAACGGCCCAGCCATCATCGGTTGAAAAGTGTAAGGTTCCATTGAAATTGGCGGACATGCCTGAGGTTCCAGAGGCTTCTAAAGGGCGCTGAGGCGTGTTTAACCATAAATCGGCACCCCGCTTCATACGGCTCGACAAGTCTAATTCATACCCTGGTAAAATCGCGACGCCTTTTAAGGTTTTCGACAAGGCAATCACTCGATTAAAGGTGTCTCTTCCCCACGTGTCTTTAGGATGAAATTTTCCTGCAAAAACGATTTGAAGCTTTTTGGCATCCAATAAACGTTTGATGCGTGCCATATCTTTAAAAATAAGATCCGCACGCTTATAAGCCGTAAAGCGTCTGGCCCATACAATGGTAAAGACATCAGGGTCCAAGGTGGTTCCGACGCTTTGATTCACATAGTCAATGAACTCTCGACGCATTTCGGTTTTAATACGGAGCAGGTCTTCAGGGGTTTTGGCGTTCGCGATACGAGGGTCTTGCCAGTATTTTAGATTTGTTGCATTGGTAATGGCATTAATTTTACAACGCCCTTGTACCCATTTCCACATGTCGGTGGCGACTTCGCCATGTAGCTGAGACACCCCATTGGCCAAACGACTGAGACGTAAGGCCGCGACGGTTAACGAAAAATGTTCCCCCCCTAAGCGACAGGCTTCATCTCGATGGGTATTGACGAAAAATCCTGCATCAATCAACATATCCACGGGATGAATTTCATTACCCGCGGGCACGGGGGTATGGGTGGTAAACACTAGTTTAGAACGCACCAAGTCATAGTTATTGCCGTACATTTTTAGTAGTTCAAAGGCCGCGGGTAAGGCATGCCCTTCATTCATGTGAACCGTGTCAAATTTAACGGCCAATGCAGACAAGGCACGAACCCCCCCGACCCCGAGAATAATTTCTTGAGCCACGCGTATGCGTTCATCTGAATCATACAATTTATTGCAGTAGTCTCTCACATGTTCAGGGTTTTCAGGTAAATCGGTGCTTAAAAAGTAGCAAGGGCAGGTGCCAAAGGTTTTAGGTTCTAATAAATAAGGTTTGACTTTAACTGATTCTCCGTAAATGGTGACGTCCACCACGACGCCTGTATCCACTAAAAAATCATAGTCACGGTTGAGATATTGAATTTGGATTTCATTATTCTCATCAATACTTTGATCCCCATAGCCTTGCTTCCATAAAATGGTGACGCCTACCATGGGTAAGCCTAAATGTCCTGCGGAAAGCATATGGGACCCTGATAAAAAGCCCAAGCCCCCTGAATAGGTATGCAAAGACTGATCAATGGCCATTTCCATGGTAAAGTAGGCAACTTTCTGTAGAAGCGTCAGAGACATAGACTAAAATCCTTTCACGATGAAGCGGTTGGCAAGCTTCACAATTGTTTTTATAACGATATATTTAAGTCTACCTTAGAAGCGTGATAAAGTGCAAGGTGCCTCCCTTGATTGAAGGAGAATCAGAAGGCTTGTGTTGACCCTATTCGACACCCGTTAACACGTTTTTAACAAAACGAAGCAAGGGGAATAGGGAGCGTTTGATTCGCCAAGGTTCTAAGGTGAATCGCCACAACCATTCGAGGTTTAAGCGTTGCCATAGCTTGGGGGCGCGCTGGATTTGCCCTGTCCATACATCAAAACTGCCGCCTACGCCTACAAAAAGGGTGTCTGGGGCAAAGCGATGTCGATACTGAGCAATCCATGTTTCTTGTCGCGGGACCCCTAAGGCCACCAAGACCAGTCGGGGATGAGCCTTTACCATGGCGTCTACTAGGTGGTCTTCTTCTGTTGCGGGATAAAACCCATGTTGGGTAAAGGCAATTTTTAAATTGGGAAAAGCCTGTAAGAGCATTTCAGGTAATAGTGTCATGACTTCGGGTTTGGCTCCGAGTAGGGCCACGCCTCGAGGGTCTGCCTGCTCGTGTAGCCTGTGAAGTAAAGCCCTTGCAAATTCAATCCCCGCAATGCGTGCTTGTTGGATCCCCTGACGCTTCAATCCCCAGACCACCCCTGCTCCATCAGGTAAGGGGAAATCAGCCTGCTTTAAGATCTCACTAAAATGGGGATCCTCTTCCCCTCGCATGATCATTTCAGGGTTGAGTGTCACCACATGTAGACCACCTGCTTTGGGTGGGTGCTGTAATACCGCGTCCAAGAGGGTTAAAGAGCCTCCCAAGGCAATGGGGTAGCCTAAAACATGAGCCCATTGAGTTTCATTCACGACCGGGGCGACAGACACAGGCGACTTCCTTTTATTCGACATCCTTTAACGTTTTTTTATTGTTGGGGGACAAGGCATTCAAGCGTTCGGCTAAAAACTTACGGGCGTCGTGATCCCACACAAACCACAGATGCTTTGCCATGTGCTTGGCTTCAAACTGTTGAGCCAGTGGGGACAGTACAGGCAATTCGACTATACCACGATCCCGAGTTTCAAGCCATAGGGGTTCTTTGTCTTGACGATACAGGGGTTTGGGTTCCACCCACGTTTCGGTAAAGCCGTATTCAAAGGGAATGCCTCGTTCAGCGTAATGCTTTTCTAAATCGGCTTGAAGCTCGTCTTGTTCATCCACACTGGGGTAGTACCGCAGTTCCATAAGATCAATAAACTTCGGCAAATTGTGACGCATCAAACGACTGGCAAGCTCTTTTAAGAAAGGATCTTGACTTTCAAGGCTCCAGTCTTGAATGGCATTCCACAGGTAGTGGTCATCCATACGCAGGTAGCTTTGAATGTTCATGCTTTTTCCGTTGTCGCCCAATTGAAACAACTCTTTCGCAGGGTTGCCTGTGGAAATACCGTTGCGAATCGCCCACATAAAACGCTGTAAGGTGAAGCCCAGCAAGGCTTCACTGGCTTTGTCAATGGAATGTAAGGCCATTTTATAGGCTTGGTGGCGTCCGAATAAGTAATGTTCAAGGGCGGGCAAGCCGTCTTCTAAGAGGGTAATCACAGGTTTTCCGTCTAGCTTGTTTTGAATTTCTAGGCAACTAATCAGGCGGTCGCATTCAATTTCACCGTAACGAGTCCCCATAAAATGGCTGTCTCTCAATAAATAATCGAGTCGGTCCATATCCAGTTGACTCGCCACCAAGCCTGCCAAATAGTGACGAGGCTCTGTTGCGGTACCGACCATAAAGGTATCAAGGGCATCGGCAATGTTTTCAACACCAAAGGTCTTCCAAATAGATTGTAAGGCCTCGTCTTCTTTTAGAATGCGAGGCAACCAGTAATGATCGTGCGTGAGGCCTTCGACATGTAAGCCTAGCACATCTTCCAGCGTATGCGACAAGGGTGGATGCCCAATATCATGGACGAGAATCCCCGTCATTAAAAGCGTTTCAAGACTAATGCCTGTGTCTAAAAACGTGGACTTCAAAATCTCTCGAGCGTCACGATCATACTTAAAATGGGTCATGGCTTTGGACATTAAAAAAGTGGCCCCTAAGCTATGACTAAAGCGTGTGTGGACGGCTCCGGGGAATACAAATTCGGCCATGCCCATTTGTTTGACTCGCCTGAGTCGTTGAAAAGCTAAGCTATTCATGGTTTCAAGCAAGAGACGATGGACGGCATCCTTACGGTCAAACTGGAGCAGCCCGTGAATGGGGTCTGCCATTTGTAGCCATCTCCACCGCATAGAAAATTTCCCTCAATTAAACATTTTTTCTTTTCTAATAGTATAGCATGGCAAGCGTGTAGGAAAGACCTTTTCCCTTGCACGGAAGGAAGGGGATATTGAAAAATACGTCTTTAGGAGGGGGTAGGACGTCTTAGAACTTGTCATGCTAGTCTTAGGTCATGTTGACATTCAGCTTATAAAGGGTACTTTCTGTGTCAAAACAAGCCGTTTTTTCGTTATGTACTTCTCTGTACACGCCTTAAAAGCCGTTTGTTTTTCCTTGAAATTCCTCCTTTCTTAACTAAATGTCAACATGACCTAGAGAGAAAAAATCTAGCACATTGGGCATAAATGCCTAAAGGTAAGAGAGAAAAAAAGAAGGAATCACGGGATGAAACGATACTTAGCCTGTGTCGCAAGGGCTTTCGTCTATGGATTATGGGCAGGATTATTGCCGCTTGGCTTGGTGGTTCACGCGGAATCCCTCTTCCTTCCTAATACGGAAGGGATGCACCCTCGCTCCAATGCCCCTCGTATGCTTTATAGTCCTCCGCGGCCTCAGCAAATCGGAGATTTGGTCACCATTAAAGTCGATGAATCAGCCAAGCGGCAAAATAAAAGTACGCTACAAATTCAAAAAGATTCGTCGTTTGATGAAAATACGACCACGGTTTTAGGCAATGCGGCGGGGGAACTGCTCGATACATTTGGTGTCGGGGGTTTGTCTAAGTACTTACAGTTGCCTAATTTGGGTGGGATTACCAATGCCAATACGACCAATAGTCAAGGCACGGTGACTCAAAATGAAACGTTTACAGACAAAATTACCTGCCAAGTGGTTCAAGTTTTGCCCAATGGTAACCTGATGGTGCAAGGGCGTAAAACGTTGGCATACGCCAAAGAAAAATCGGATGTTTACGTGACGGGGATTATCAATCCTTATTTTTTAAATAGCGAAAATGAAATCTCTTCCCAAAGAGTCTCCAATATGCAAATTGTGGTGGCAGGGCAAGGCATCATTAGCCGTTCGCAAAACGACAGCATTTTCTCTAAAATCATGAGTAAAGTGCAGTAAATTTTTACCATGC
>JBIJBR010000240.1:0-2510 GCA_044345135.1 Vampirovibrionales bacterium | reverse complement strand
ATACCCAAAAGGCGAAAACTTCTTCTCGGGAGAGAATCGAAACTCACGCTGCTTTTAGCCAAGCCCCTCCGTCACATCAAGGCACGGCAGGCTATGCAGTTTAACCTAGTAAATGAAGTTTTACGTTAGTACGCATACTAGTCTGATTATTAGGAGAAGCCTGCTTTAAAGAATCGAGAGTCTTTTTACACTTTTCAATAGCTTTATGTATAATTGGTTTATTTTCATTACTTGCACTACTTTGTATTATAGACAAAGCATTTAGCACAGCTCTTATTGTTTTTGGGTTACGATGCATCGATTTTTCATCATCAATACTCTTTGTAATATCAAGCAACTGATTAGCTGGTAGGGTATCGAAGTAAGTATAATCAGAGCTGGTGGACTCTTGACTTTTTTGAGCCAAAAGAGCAGAATTAGTTCTGCGTGTCTTTTCCGCTAATGTTGGGGATAAAGGTGAAATCGGTTTGCTCATAATCTAAGCTTCTTTCTTTTTTATTACAGGAGGGTAAATGTTAGGCATTTCTGCTTGCTTTAATAAAGTTAAGTTTCTTTTGTGAATTGCGTTTTTGTTACATTTACATTTTTAATAAAAATCTAGCAGGCTAGTTTTATGTTAAAATAAGTCATCGTTAAAACACAGAAGGCAATGCCATGACTCCAGAAGCTCCTTTCACACGACTCGTTGATTTTGACGCCATTGAAACGGGCGCGTCTTGCATTTATGGCCCTGTAAAAAGCTGGAGACTCGGCGCAAGTCTTGGGGTAGACTTACTACTTAATTCATCGATTTGTTCCTTTAATTGTGTTTATTGTCAATTAGGGGACATTCAAGTCAAAACCGCCACCCGTCAGATTTATGTGCCCACTGAAAAAGTGGAGCGTGACTTGCGTTTAAGCGATTGGGAATCCGCGGATTTGGTCACCCTTTCAGGTAATGGGGAACCAACTTTGGCCTTAAACTTGGGCGAAGTCTTACAAATGATTCGAGACTATACGCATAAACCCAGTACGGTATTAACCAATGCGACGTTATTGAATGATCCCGCCGTTCGTGCGGACTTAAACTATGCCGACCATGTGGCCTGTAAGCTAGACGCCTTTAGTGACCCTGTTTTACAACGGATGAACCGCCCTGTGACAGGGATCCGTATGGCGGACATTCTTTCAGGGATTCAAGCCCTGCGTGGGTCCTACAGCGGGAAGCTTTCCTTACAGTGCATGTTTATGCCTACTAATCATGACGACGTAGAAGCCTTAGCACAGGGGCTTGCGGACTTAGAGGTGGATGAAATCCAGCTCAACACGCCCAAGCGTCCTTACCCGATGACATGGCTCATGGAAAATCGTGGCAATCACGCGGATGCCTTGGTCGAAAGCCGACGGCTTCAAACCATCAGCGAAGACGAGGCCACCCGTATTGAAGCCTTAATCCGCCAGAGCACGGCGGGGCGTGTTCCCATTATCTCCATTTATCGGTAATCATCAAAAGGTTTAGTCCAATGAAATTTATTGGCTTATTCGTGGGTCGTCGAGGATGAAGTCAAACGAATCGGTGGCGTTTAAAATCAAAGAGCCGCTTACGACTATTAAGAAAAACCAATGCGTTCATATTAAAGGACTTAAAAAATGAGCAAAAGACTTGACAACGTAATTAAAGTTTGTAATGATATTAATATCGTAGCCACCTCACCTCTTGCTTTTAGCAATGTGCCCCAGGGTGGCTCTTGTTTTTTTGTGGCTCCTCTGCCTAATCTTAACAGTCATGTTAACCTGCTCAAAAATAGAGGGTTGTCCTTCTCGTTACAAGAAGAACAATTATTACGCCAATGTATAGAATCTATCGGGTATTATCATTTTTCGACTTATTTAAAACATTTTTATGATTTGCCTAAGGAAAATAAAGTATTCAGGCAAGATACCCAAGTTAAATCTATTTTACAATTGTATGAAATCAATGAGATCTTGCGTCAAGTTCTATTCAACGCTTTATTGAAAATTGAAAACCATTTAAAGACTTTTTTGATAGAAACTGTTGTATCCCAATTTCAGGATGCGTATTGGTGTGATTATGAGACCTTTGCTTCTCTTAATCTTACCGCCAAGGCATTAGAGAAAAATAAACTAAAAAAAAATAAAGTTGAAGAATCCTATAAACATCAAGCCACAAGGCTTTTTTTCTATCATTATCCTAAGCATACTCAAATGGCTTTACCTGCATGGGTGGTGTTACAGTGTCAGGACTTTGGCACTTTATCCTTATTACTAAAAATCCCTAAAAAGAAAATCCATAAAAAACAAGTGAAAACGGTTTTACAGCAATTGGCAAAGAAAATCCATTTGCCAAGGTCTTTTTCAATAAACGATTTATATGATATTTATAATGGGCTTCGTTATTTACGAAATATAGTAGAACCAATACGGTAAGTTTGTGTTAGAATAGAGGGTATTATTATTTGTTTTGGACACCTTGAAAAATGGCCTATAAACCCTTAACTGACAGTCAATGG
>JBIJBR010000239.1:0-2519 GCA_044345135.1 Vampirovibrionales bacterium | reverse complement strand
CAATAACGATATCAATATTTGGCGGATGATTTAGAGGCCAATCGTCATCAGTTCACCCCTCATCATCGTCGTGTGCTGGAAACTCTCGTGGCTTCTATGCGTCATCCTCAAAAAAGCGACGACTATTTGTCTCAAATGCGACGTTTAGGATTAGGGTTGGTCGCGGATGCTTTGGCTTGGCAAAAAATAGAAGAGGCGCTGATGAGTCGCCAAGTGGATTCGATTCAACACGCCCTAGAAGATTGGCAATTTAATTTAACGGGAGATGTACTCCCTCATTTTGAACTCTTGACTTGGCAAGCCACGATGGTGCGTGTACGGATTTTGATTTTGGAACAGGCCTTTGTTCCCGCACTACAGCTTATTTCGACAGTGTGGAAGCCATTGGCATCGTCTTTAATGGGGCGGGTCTTGGTCATGACTTTGGCCTTATTGGCACACATTTATCATCGCGTGGCCTATGAGGCGGGGATGGGGCTTGCTCAGCAAGACGCCTATGTGAAAAAAAGTCGTGGCTTTGCCGAACAAGCCTTGGCCTTAAGTGTACAAAGTCAGAATCCTACCTTACAAGCGGATGCTGAAACCTTGATGAAATTTGGATAAGGGATTTTGAATCATTGCGTTTAAGTGAAGTGGGCACAATTTTCTGCTTATACGCCCTGCACGGCTTCTATGTTTATGATAGGATTAACTTAGAACGTACTTTTTTGTAATGGTTGTCAAAGAATGCTTGAAGTATGAGCGTGGGGAGTGTCATGAAACGTCTGTGCCTTTTAAGTCTAAGTAGTCTTTTTTGCCTGCTAGGCATGAGTGTAGGGTTGTCTGCATGGGGTGCTGAGCAACCGCTCGTTCAAAACTCTACCTTTGAATCGCTGTATGAGATGGCCATCAAGCAAAATCCAGATATCAAAGTGCTTCAAGAAAGCTTGCAGGTTTCTCAGCAAGATATTGTCATTGCAGGTTATATTCCGAATCCGAGTTTAAATACCTATTGGGGCTGGGGTAGAATGACCTCCGTGTTGGGGAACCCGAATCAGGTGGGTTTACAGCAAACGTTGGAGCTGGGGCCCAAACGGAAATTACGTACTTTAGATGCCCAGCTTCAATACGACAAAGAAAAAGCAGGCTTACAACAAGCCTTGTGGCAGTTACGGAGTCATTTACGATTGGCGTATTTAGACTACTTGGCCACGGTGAGTCAAGTGGAGCAGTTGGAAAAACAGTATAGTTTGGTGAATCAGTTGATTCATATTGCGGAGGTTCGTTTCAAGGCGGGCAGTTCGCCTCAGGCGGATTTGATTCAGGCCCAGTTGAGTCAGTATCAACTGAATCCTGTTCGTATTCAGCTTCAAGGTCAGTTGGTTCAAAATCAATGGAAATTGGCGCAGTGGGTGGGGTTGACGCAACGAGATGCCTTGCACTTAGACGGGAGCCATTCCGCACTGTTAGAACAAGTGCCGTATTGGAAGGCCTCTTTGGCTCAAGCAGATTATGTCACTTGTCTGACCAAGCTGAAACAGTTTGGACGCCAACATCGCCAAGAACTTAAAATCGCCTTACAGCAAGTGGAGCAAAGTCGTGTTCGCTTGAAGGCGAGCAAGTTACAACGTATTCCTGATCCACAAGTCGGTGGGGGGATTTTATTTGTTAATACGCTTTCTCCGCTTTCCGACACCAATCAAAAAGATACGTTTCTAGGGGGTTATGCGACTTTTAATGTGGCTTTGCCTATTTTTCACAATCAAGGCGGGGAAATCGCCAAGAGCAAGGCGCGTCTTTCGGTGGATGAAGGCAATGTGGAAGCCTTGCAATTTGCCATTGACAGTGGGATTCAGCAGGCGGTGGTGGGGATTGAAACGCAGCAAAAAACCTTGGAAAATTATCGTAAACAATTGCTCCCGCAATCTCTGCAAGTCTTGCAATTGGCTGATTTAGGGTATCGCTACGGTAAAACAGGCTTGGCGAATGTAATTTTGGCGCGTCAGGCTTATCAAGCCATTCAGGTGGACTATATCAAAACTTTGGGGCAAGCTTGGCAGTCTTGGGCCGCTTTAGAACAACAAACGGGTTTACCTTTAGAAGTGTTGGTGAATGAATTACCGTGGTCGCAGCCGACTCAGGTGTATCAACGGCCAAACTTGCCAACGCCTTTGGAGATACACTAAATGAAATGGTTAAACGTCCCTCAACAGGTGATGGGTTTTTTATTTCAGCACCGTATATGGACGCTTGTTGCAGGCTTGGTCTTGATGGCCTTAGGCGTTTACCATTACCTTCATTTGCCTATGGAAGCGTATCCTGATTTTACCAACCCTTTGGTGCGCGTGATTACGCTTTACCCAGGGAAAGGGGCGGAAGAAGTCGAACGTTTAATTACGATTCCTATTGAAAAAGAATTGAACGGCTTAAAGCGACAAATTCAGTTGCGCTCGGTCAGTATGTTTGGCCTTTCTGTGGTGTCTGTTGTTTTTCAGGACAATACGCCGTCTTCCGTTACACGGCAACAGGTCTTAGAACGT
>JBIJBR010000238.1:0-2550 GCA_044345135.1 Vampirovibrionales bacterium | reverse complement strand
ACAAGCACTGAGACAGATTCCACAGTGAATACAGCTTTTAAACGTGTCTTCAATGGGGAAGAAGAGTGGAGATGCTTGATTCATGCGTGAGGTCCTCCTGCCTATCTCCCCAATAGGGGGATTGTAATTGAGTGGGGCTAATCTTCCAGGCTTGCCTTAAAGCTGACCATTCTTTCCATAAAACGGGGGGGATTTGTGCGTGCCACTGTTTTCTTTGCCATTGGGTCCATGCTGGTGGAGACGTCCAGATTTGTTTCGGCGTTTTTTCATCCTCTAAGTATTTTTGGAGCTGAATAGGAGCCTCTTTCCAGCCGAGAGAAAGATGTTGATGGGCGAACTGATAGCGAAAGGAATCTGTGTTTAAGTCTTTTAATACGTCTTTAAAATCCTCTGGAGATAACGGCATTCTACTTTCACAATAGAGCGAAAAATCGTTTCTATTGAAGGGATCACAAGGGGTTGGGGCTTCGGTAAAAGAACTTCCTTTTAAACAGTGTGCCAAAATATCGGGGTGAGCGTCCCACAGGAGAGAGGCCTTCCAGCTTGCTTCAGACTTTTCAAGAGAAAACGCTTGTATGCCTTGGGGGGGAGCGGCTTTTAGTTTTTGGTAGAATGCTTCTAAACGGGAGAGGCCTTCAGCGGTATCTTCCAATGTGTATTCAAAGGATTGCATCGGGTACGGGGAGCATCGAAACGTACGAATACAGGCGGCGATAGGAAGTCCTAAGCTACTGTGAAACCCCAAGTGAAAGCGGTGTAAATCGTAGCCCGTGACATTTTTAAGGACGCGTCCGCCTGAGCCGATGAGGTGACCTTGAACATCAAGCCACTGTAAACCCAGAATCCGTTGGCGTAAAGGCATCTGCCAGCCGTCTGAGATTAAGGAAGGGGCATAGGCAATGACTTGTGCGAGTGTCCATTGATCAGGGAGCGGAAGCTTAAGAGATTGATCTTGTTTTTTTAGCCGTGTATTAATGTCATGAAGGGTAAGTTCTAGGGGAATATAGGCCACAAATTCATCAGGCCAATGTTGAAAAGAATTGATGTGCTCTGCTTGTAGCTTCGTCCATACATCGAATACGCTTGGGGTGTTTTGAGGGTGAAAAGGAGAGGCCACGCCATAAGGATAATCCTCAAACGCAGCGATCATTTCAGAGCGTTCAGAATCATTTAAGGGGTGACGCTTAGGTAGAGAAGACGACATGGGTAAACATAAGTCCCGTTGAGTATTCTAAAGCTTTTTTAGTCTAGCACAAAGTCAAGGGCTTTATCCAGAAACCCATCTTTTTTTAAGGGCTTGAATCACCGTATTCATGGCCCACATGCTTAAGGCAATGGCGATAGAGGCTTCTAAGACCATATGAGGCTGAACATGAATTAAAAACCATCCTTCATAGGCTAAGGTGCCCCAACTGCTTAGGGGGGCTTCCATACCGAGTCCGATAAAACTTAAGGTGGATTCGGTGAGAATCGCTCGAGGGATGGCAACCATTAAGCTAATCATCATATAGGGAATCAGGTTGGGGAGTAAATGCGTTAGAATTAAACGACGGGTGTCCCCGCCTAAGGTGTAAAAGACGGCAATAAAATCTTGTTTTTTCAGGGCAATGACTTGTCCACGAATTAAACGAGCCGATTCAGGCCAGCTAAAAAAAGCCAGCGCATTGACTAAACTGACCCATTTACTTAAGGGGGTTAAGGTGTTGGGCAGTAATTGTAATAAATAGGGTTCTAAAAACACACTTAACAGGACGACTACCATTAAACCAGGAAGACTGTAAAGCACGTCTACAATACGCATCATGGCGTCTCCTAAACGTTCGTTTTGTAGTCCTGCAATGAGTCCATAGCTACTGCCAAATCCGCAGGCGACCAATGCGGTCGCTAGTCCTACCGTCATTGAAATTTGAGTCCCTACAGACAACCGAGCCATCAGGTCTCGTCCTAAATCATCCGTCCCTAGGGGATACTTCCATAGGGTGAAGGGAGGAATCCCTGTCTCATGGCGGTGGATAAAGGTGGCGTCTCTAAACCAAGCCACGGTCATTAAGCCGAGGGCCAAGGCGAGTATACTATAGGCGAGGGTGAGCATCCATGTCGACTGTTTGGGCTTCATGGTTTTAATGTCCTTCTCGATGTCGAGGGTCGAGTGCGACGATGGCAGCGTCCGCCAAAAGGTTTACGATTAAAAGTAAACTGGCGTATAAGAGGGTCGACCCCATTACCACGGTGTAGTCTCGGTTAATGATGGCGGACACAAATTGGCGACCCAAACCCGGAATGGCGTAAAGCACTTCAATGGCGAAAGAGCCTGTCATGACGTTCGCCACTAAAGGCCCCGCGAGAGATAAAAGCGGTAACCAAGCATTGCGTAATAAATGTCGAAATAAAATTTGGGAGGCGGGAATGCCTGCGGCTTGCTTCATTTGTAAATAAAGGGCAGAGGATTCATCCGATAAGGATTGTTTCAATAATAAGTAAGTGAAGGTATAAGGCACGATTGCAAGTGTGATTACAGGTAAAATCCAATGTAAGGGCGTTGTGAGTGTG
>JBIJBR010000050.1:0-9468 GCA_044345135.1 Vampirovibrionales bacterium | reverse complement strand
TGGATGCCTTCAGGGGCATCTACAGGCAACGGGATAGGGGTGTCAAAGTGCCCCAAATGTAAGGTTTTCATACCCTGTGGAGGGAGCGTCAAACCATCGACACTTTGATATTCTGAAGCAAAGGCTATTTTAAAAGAGGGGAATTCCAATAAAAAATTTAAAATTTCAACAAAGGCAGGGGCTTGTTTTTTCAGACTAGGGGTCTTGCCTTGCACCATCGCATCTAAGCCATTCATGACGATAAGCATAGGGGTGGCTTGAAAAATTTTGAAAAAAGGACGGAGTTGGTCAAACAATTGTTGACGCCCTTCTACGCTGTGTGCTTCCCATAGCTTAGGAGCAATTTCAGCAATACTCTCCCCTTCTGGCTGGCGGACCTTTGCCAAAGTAGCCAGTTGCTTTAAGATAAACAAACCCCATTCTAGACTGTCCCCATAAGACGGAACTTCAAACCACAAGAGTTCCGCGTAGCGAGGCGTCAATAACTCGGCGAGTCCTCGCAATAGACTCAATTTCCCAACCCCTTGAGGCCCAAGCACATTCAATACTTTAGCATAGGGTTGGTTAAGGTAATGGGCCACCTCCAACAGTTCACGGTGCCTGTCGCGAAAAATAGCCGCTTGATAACGCACCTGTCGCTTGCTACGTATTAACGGCGCTTCCAATTCACGAGATTCAGGATGATGAGGTTTATTTTTACGAAGGGGACGAAAGGTATGAGCTTCCAAACGCTCTAGTACGCCAGGGGCGATAAAATAACGTAAGGTCCCACGCCGTTCAGGGAAATGAGGGATCTTCGGCTTTTCAGAACGGGCATTGGAAGAAGACATATCGAATACGTTGGCCTCATCACGTTAAACCACTGTGGACGTGTCACACATGATCCACCCTAAGGATTCACACGTTTATGCTATAGTGGTACTTTCAGTATAAAAATATTTAGGACGCATCAGGGATGAACACTTTAGATTTACGACACACAAAGGAGTCCCAGACTTTTTTAGAGCACGTACACACACTAGGACTCACGGTGACAGACGCTCAATTTGAAGCTTTTATCGCATTTTATGACTTATTACTCGCGAAGAACAAGGTGATGAATTTGACACGCATTACTGATTGGGAAGGCTTTTTAACCCGCCATATTTTAGAAAGCTTGCTCTATAGTTTGTTTATCCCCGAACATAGTAAAGTCTTGGACTTGGGTTCTGGAGGAGGCTTCCCTTTAATTCCCTTGGCGATTGTGAGACCTGATTTAAAAATAAGTTCCATTGAAGTGATTCAAAAAAAAGCCCACTACTTAAAAGAAACCATCGAAGCCTTAGGCTTAAACCCCATTAAAATTTTATCTCAACGCGCGGAAGACTTGGGACATCAATCCCATTTAAGAGCCGCTTTTGATGTCGTGACTTCTCGTGCGGTGGCAAGCCTTCCTGTGTTAGTAGAGTATTGCTTGCCTTTTGTGAAGCGAGAAGGGCTTATGCTGGCTTTAAAAGGTCCTAAATGGGAAGTAGAAATGCGTCAAGCAGAAAATGCCATTGAAACCTTAGGGGGAGAATTTATGGATGTCTTTATCCCTGATGGGGTAGACGCTTTAGAAACGACTTGCTACATGGTACAGATTATGAAAGTCGCCAATACCCCTCGTCAGTATCCTCGTCAAGCAGGGACCCCTGCCAAATCTCCCTTATAGAAAACCCTTATCAAGAACACAGTCGCGGTTGAACTAGGCTTAGAGGATTTAAACTCTTTTGGAAAGAGCCTCCCACACACTCAGTAAATGGGCAGAAGCGGGCAATTCAAAGTGCTTCACTTCTTGGGTAATGGGGTGGATAAACCTTAGGGCATAAGCCTGTAGCGCTTGCCCCGCTTCAGGGACGAGTTCCTTCCATTGTAAGGCCAGTCCTGTGCCGTAGAGGGGATCCCCCACCAAAGGATGACCCACATACGCCATATGAACTCGAATTTGATGCGTACGGCCTGTTTCTAATTGACATTGCACCCACGTAAATTTGTCATTTAAATTTTCTTTGACTTGGTAATGGGTCACCGCGGGCTTACCCGTCCAATCTGCCTGCATTTTATTACGTTGCTGAGGGTGACGCCCAATACCGATGCGTACCGTCCCATTTAACTCTTGTACTTGTCCTTGTACAATGGCGTTATAGCGACGATACATTGTTTTAGACTGTAGCTGTTCCGCCAGCCCATGGTGGGCCTTATCTGATTTAGCCACCACAATCAGCCCTTCGGTGTCTTTGTCTAAGCGATGCACAATCCCCGGACGCTCCACCCCGTTAATCCCCGACAGGTTCCCTCGACAATGGTGCAATAACGCATTGACCAAGGTATCAGGCTGTTGCAAGCCTGTGGGATGTGTGAGCATCCCCGCGGGCTTGTTAATCACCAATAAATGTTCATCTTCATAGCGAACATCCAAAGCAACGTCCCACGCGGGCATGGCCAAGACTTGTAAGGCGGGTTCTGTAATGGTAATGGATTGTCCGAGCTTGACGCGAAACGATGATTTCTGCCACGTCAGCTCACCTTGTGTCACGTAGCCGCCTTTAATCAAGGCTTGAATACGTTCTCGAGAGTAGTCTTCTCCTAAAACCGTACTTAAAAATTTGTCTAAGCGTTGATCTGCAAACGCCTCAGTGACCAGAAACGTAAGCGATTGAGATTCAGTAAACGCGTCTTCAAAAGCCTCTTCCATTGAACATACAGTCATGGGCGTAAAGATTCCTCTACGGCTTTATAGTGGACGAAAAAATAATGATACCCAATGAGTAGCGCGCCGATAAATATAAAGGCATCCGACAGATTAAAGACAGGCAATGTCAAAAAAGGCATATCAATGTAGTCGGTGACAGCACCCGTGAAAAGGCGATCAAGGGCATTATTAAGCCCCCCCCCAATCATCAAAGCAAAGCCTACCGCTTCGAAACGATCCGTCAGGCGGTGCTGAAGAACCAATACGATCAGAATTGCCAAGAACGTAAAACTTAAAATGCTCGCCCACAGGGGATTTGCCTGTAAAATACTAAAGGCCATGCCCGTGTTTTCAAGATGTTGTAAGGACAAATACTGGGGGAGAATCACCACGCTTTGTCCAAGAGGCTGTTGAGACATTAACCATTTAAAGGTCCCGTCAATCGCCAAACTATCAAAGACCACCATCGCGAGCAAGAGCTTCGGCGATAAGACCCGATGCGTCACACAAGGCTGAGTCGTGGCATGATTCGCCAGCGTGTTACGTTCATCAGACATGAGTGGCATCCTTTTTAAAGCAGTGTGATTTAAAGTATCGTGAGTAGTGTAGCACAAACAACAGTGTAGAATAAAGCGCTCAACGTACGATAAAAATCAGGAGACGCGGGCGTATGTTTAATCTAAACTCATGCTAAAGTATATTTGTATCACCTAAAAATAAGGGATTTGACTGATGGCACCCAATGTACTCATTTTAGGCAATGGTGGACGAGAACATGCCTTGATTACCGCATTAAGTAAAAGTCCACAAGCCCCTTACTTATGGATTGCCCCTGGTAATGCAGGGTGCTATGAAACGGCGACAGGGGTAGAGCTTCAAGCCGATGATGTCGCAGGGATTTGCGCCTTTGTGGATGCCGAAGCCATCGACTTGGTGGTGGTAGGGCCTGAAGCGCCTTTGGTAGGGGGAATCGTGGATGCTTTAAAGGCTCAAGGCACGCGAGTCTTTGGGCCTTGTCAAGCCGCTGCGCAATTAGAAGCTTCTAAACATTATGCCAAACAGATGATGGCCCAAGCCCAAGTCCCCACGGCAGGCTTTGCTTACTGTCTGACCGAAGAAGACGCCCATGCCGCCTTAACGCAATGGCATCCCCCTTATGTCATTAAAGAAGACGGACTGGCAGGAGGCAAAGGCGTTACCATCGCACAAAGCTTAGAAGAAGCTTACGCCGCCGTTCAGAAGGCCTTTTTAAAAAATAGCCCTGTGGTGATTGAAGAATTTTTAGAAGGAGTGGAAGTCAGTGTTCTGGCGATTTGTGACGGTACGCGTGCGATTCCCTTGGTGTCCGCTCAAGATTTCAAACGTGTAGGAGAAGGAGATACAGGCCCCAATACAGGGGGCATGGGGGCGTATGCTCCGGTTCCTTTTGTTCAGACTGCCTTGTTAGAAACCATACAATCCACGATTCTAAATCCCATGATGCGCATCATGCAAGAGGCGGGTCACCCCTTTACAGGTATTTTATACGCGGGCTTAATGATTCACCCCAACGGAAACCCCTTTGTCGTGGAATTCAACGTCCGCTTTGGAGACCCCGAAACACAAGTGGTGCTCCCCTTATTACAAAACGACATCGACGTTTTACAATTGTTGATGGATTCGGCTCAAGGAGATCTTTCCGCATGGGTGTCACAATCGCTCTTGCAGTTCCCCCCTCAAAAAGCCATCACCGTGGTGCTGGCTGCAGAAAATTATCCAGGGGATTATGTCACAGGACAGCCCATCCATTTACCAGAAAGCCTTCTTGAAGGTGTCACCATTTTTCATGCGGGGACAGAACGCCAAGTAGACTCAACGCTTCATTCGGTGGGAGGACGCGTTTTAAATATCACGGCCGTGGCCTCTTCTTTTAAAATCGCTCGCCGCAACGCTTACCAAACCATCGCTTCTATTGAGTTTCCTCACAGCTTTTACCGAAACGATATTGCCCAAAACGTGAATTAGTCCTCCTCTCGTCAGATTCTCGTCCCATGCTTGGGGGATTCTTTTCTTCGTGTTTGGTCTCTATACACGGGAACCCTGTATACTTAAAATACATTAAGTCGGGCTTGCTGCCTCGTTCACGGGAGTTGGTGTTTATGTTTTTTAAAAAGAAAAACGAAGAAGCTCCTTTGGCCACACAAAGCCAAAAAACCATGGCGCCTGCGTTTCATTATCCCAAAGTCAAAAGAAATGAAGACATCGACGCGCAAAAGTCCGCCGTACCTTATGAAGACCCCGTCGAACGTTTTTTACAAGAAGACGCGCAAAAAAATAAGCCCCCCTTGCCCACCCAAATGATCACGGGAATTGAAGCCCCTCCTGTGCTTAAGGATCCCGAACCTGCGCAAGTGATCTCTGTCAACACGCCTCCACCTGCTCCACAAGAACATCAAGACACAACAACTGTAGCTCATACGCTCCCTATGCTCGCTTATGAAGATGACACGGATTATTTTAATCCCTTGGCTATTGGAGAAACCTTACCCACCGTACCTGAACCGAGGCCTGCTTCAAGGGAAATACCTGTTTTTCAAAGTCCTACAGAACCTTTAGAACAAGATCCTTTTGCATTTGAAGCAGATGAAATCGAAACCTTACAAGCGCAATTTTCGGTAGTGCAAAAAGCGAATGAAACGCTTGCCACCATAGGAGCACCCCCTGCAGATTGGCTGGATGTAGAAGCGGTAGAAAAAATCGTCTCCGAACAGCAGGCCTCACAAAAGCCCGTCAATCATTCTGCTTTCTTAGAGGTTCTAGACAATGAAACGACGAGTCCCTTTCAAGTAAAAAGCATTGAGGCGCCGCCCTTAGAGACCCTCCACCATACAACAACAGAAACCAATACGTTCGCTGTAGACTTTGAAACAGATTGGGAAGAGGCGATGGTCGAAGTAGCGGATTCTCCCTCGCCTTCAGCAAAGGTTTCTCAGCCTGAAATAGTACCCCCTGCAAAAAAAGTAGATTTCCAACCTTTAGAATTTGATTTGGATCTGTTTTTACAAGACACGGCAGATCAGCGAGAGACCGATTCATCTGTTTTAAGCGAACTTGGTCTAGATGAAATAGATTTTAGTTTTGACTTAAACTTACCTGATCTAGACGGCGCAGATTCCGCTCCTATTCTTGAAGAAACACCAGCGACCTTACCCATCGAAGCAAGCGTGCCTGATTTGTCCAGTCCCTTCTTAAGTGAGGAGCTCGCTCCTTATGAACTCAGTCTAGAAGATACGCTAATCCTAGAGGATTTAGACTTAACACAACGCACCGCTTTAGACTTAGATGAGCACCCTGACACGGGAGATAAAGAGACCTATTTTTTAGAGACAGAACCCCTTCAAAAAGAAGTCAACACCCTTTCAGCGCCACATTACGGAGAGCCTTTTCTCAATTTAGATTCATTGGATGAGGCTTCTCCCGAAGACGACATGATTGACCCTTCTGTCTTTTTTAGTTTAGAAGACCTAGAAAACGGCCATGCCCCTGTCGAAACCCTAGACCACTTAGAAAGTATTATTGATCCCCCCCCTGCTCCCCTTTTATCTGCCCAAGGAGATAAAAAGAATACTTTATACCTACCCCAAGAGCCTTCATCCTCTTTAGAGTCAAGCCCTCTAAGTCCTCTAAGTCCCATGCCGAGTGCAGAAGCAGACGTTTATGCGCTGCTTGATTCAACAAATACCAGCGCTTCTTTAAACGTCGTCCCATTACTTAACCTAAGCAACTTAACCAACTTAGTTTTAGAAAAAATCCCCATACTAAAGGAAGTCCCCTTCCCCGTCGGCGCAAGTCGATTATTCTTGGTTCAACTCAATGAACTCTATGCATTACTGATTCGCAAAGACAATCACTACACATTAATACAGTCTTTTATCAGCTTACCTAAAAAATGTACGGTAGAATCCCCCCATGTTCATATTACATGGAACGCCACGAGTGTAGACGAAGATATCTTTTTAATTCAAGTCGGTACGTGGAGGCAACGCATCATCGAAACACCCAAAGAAATCAAGATACATACGGCTTAAACCCAAGTCACTAGCGGTTAATTTAACTGTGATCGAGATGTTTTTTCAACACGTTTTACATTAAACACCTTAGGGGCTTCAACATCTTCAAAATAGTGTTCATCCCGTATATCTTGTTCAGAATCAGTCAAGGCATTACCCCCCGCCTGCATTTGTCGCCGACCACCAAAAAAGGTGCTCAACATCTGCCCAATACCACTTTGACTCAGGTATTGAATGGGGTTTATGATTTGCTGGCTACGACTTAAATTTTGATTCGCTTGCAATACATTTAATTGTTCTTGAATGTGTTGGACTTGACGAACCAAGTCTGAAAACGACTTAGACGTAATCAGTTGGTCTTGCCCTAAAGGCATTAAAGGAGGAGGTCCTTCAGACACCGAAGACATACGACGAGGTTCCGAGGTAAACTGAGGAATAACCAAAGGCTTTGAAAATGAAGAGTCACCCCGATCATATCCAACAGGGGGGAGAGTTGCTTGGCTGGGTGTTGGTGGCAAAATAGAATAAGACATAATAAACTTCTACTATTGAATTAATACAGGCCCAAAGACAAACTAGACAAGAACCCATATTTTCGATTATATATCCTATTTATTTCAATGTAAAGACCTTATTATTGAGAGTGTTAATTTAGAATGCTTTTGTTAGAATAGACTTCTTTCAATAGGAAAGGAGGTCTCGGTGAACTGCCCCCGATGAAATGTGGCATTATTTAGAAAGCAAGAAAAAAACTGTGGATCTTCAAGGCGATTGATCGTAGTACAGGAGAACTGCTCGCTTTTGTGTGTGGGGATGGCTCCTTAAATACCGTGAATGCCCTCTATGAAAAACCAGGTCATTTAAAGATAGGTCATTTTTATAGTGACGGTTTTGAAGGCTTTGCCAGTGTTTTTCCCTGCAATCCACTCACGCCAAACAAGCAATACACCCATGCCATTGAGCGGCACAACTGTAGAAATAGACATTGGGTGGCGCGCTTTAATCGTAAAACGATTGTTTTTTCAAGAAGTCAACGTATGGTAGAAGCCACCATGAAATTACTGGCGTATTATCGCTTTAAGCACCCCGAGAAACTAGAGCAAATAAAACATTCTTAAGTTAACACTCTCGATTTTTCATAAGGACTGTTGATTTTTTTTGTTTGTGATATTCTATATTATTATATAGTGTTATGGATGTTTTGAAGATTTTACGTTAAACAATATCTTCTGGAGATCTAAAATACCAAATAAACTTATGGTAAAATCCCAAAGACTAGAAAGAATGGAGCATGCACATGGACGTCATTTTATTAAAACCTGTTGAAAATTTAGGCGAAACGGGTCAAGTGGTTCGTGTGTCTGAAGGACATGCTCGTAACTTATTGTTTCCTCGTCATCTGGCTGTTTTTGCGTCTGAAGGGGCTATACGTCACCAAAAAACGCGTCAAGAAACGCAAGAGCGCCAAGCTCAAAAGCGTATGGCGGAAGATCAAGCCATTGCCAAACAAGTGGAAGCCATTAGTCCTGTGGTGCTCAAAGCCACCGTCGGTGAAGAAGGTAAACTCTTCGGAACCATTACACCTAAAGAATTGGGTCGTATCTTGAGCGAAAAATCAGGGGTTGAAGTCGACCGTCGTCACTTAAGCATTGAGCGCCCTTTAAACCGTGTCGGCGCTTACGATGTGACTTACCGTTTATCTTCTTACGTCGAAGCGAAAATCGTGGTCGACATTCAAGCCACGGAAGAAGCCTAACTATTTTTGTAAAACTTTACTTAGAACCCCTTTTTTTGGAGAAGAGGGGTTTTCTTTAAATGAGGGAGTCCACATGAGTTTGACGGCCTTATTGGGAGGCATACTCCCCTTCCAGATTGATCGCTTGGTGGTGGGCTTGGGAAATCCAGGAAACGACTATGAAGACACCCCTCACAATATCGGGTTTCAAGCGGTGGATACCTTGGCAAAGGCTTGGCAGCTGCCTCTCAAATTTCATAAAAAGCTACACGCACAAGTCGGCCTAGGCCGTTTTAATGGGGAACGTATTCTACTGTTAAAACCTTATACGTATATGAATTTATCTGGACAAGCCGTCGCCCCTTTGGTCAAGGTCTATGACTTGCCCTTGGAAAAAATGCTCGTGGTGGTGGATGAAATTAACCTCGACTTAGGGCGCTTACGTATACGCCCCAAAGGCAGTGCAGGTGGACAAAAAGGAATGAAACATATTATTCAAAGCTTAGGGGGAGCACAGGATTTTCCGCGTTTGCGCTTAGGCATTGGTCCGCAACCTCAAGGTATGGCGTTGGAAGATTTTGTCCTACAATCCTATTCCCCCAAGCAAAAAGAAGCACTGGAGCCTTTGTATCCAATGAGCATCGCCTGTATAGAGTCTTGGATTTCTGAAGGCTTAGCGCCGACTCAAAACAAATTCAATCGCTAAAGACAAAGTCTTTCTTATGCCTCCTCAGTATCATAGGGGAAGTCTAAGCCGTAGAGGTATCGCTTCCTTCTTGAGCTGGTGACGTCAGAGACCTTTTCACGGAAGGAGGTCTCCAACACCTCTAAATCCGTTCAAGGAGAGGGGAAAGAAAAGGAAATTGTTGCGGCTCTCCTTCTCTTCCCCCCTCCTTGAAAATCCTCCCCCCTTCTCATCCTTTTCGCTTGCTCCACCCACTCACGTCGGACGTCCGCAAAATCGCTCGGAC
>JBIJBR010000136.1:0-5059 GCA_044345135.1 Vampirovibrionales bacterium | reverse complement strand
AGCTCCTGAATCCTTACGATTACGCAATGCCATGCCAAAGCCCCCACGTAAAGCACGGAAGCGGTCTTTTTTAAAGCCATCAATGTAAAGCAAATAAAGAAAGTCCGTCGTTTCTTTGATTGAAAGAGTGACGGACTTCTTAAGGCCTCATTAAATAATAAAAAGAGAGGGTCTTTTTTAGCTTTCGTTACTGTCTAATTTGGCCGTTTTGGCTCCTATGGCCGCGTCATGATTTAAGGTACTTAAATAGGTGGCCAAGGCATCAATTTCATCTTGATGACCCACAACAGGAGGCATGTAGCCATGATACATGGTTTTCGCCACCCCTTTTTCATCCACCACATGGTTGTCTTTCATCAAAGTAAGTAGGCTTAAAATAGCGTCTTTATCACGATTGAGCAATAAGCGTTGCATGCTACGGTAACCATTGCCTTTTGCTGTATGACAAGACGTACATTGGTAGCGGAACATCAACTGGCCTTTACCCACTTCATCGGTTGGGGAAAGGGTCGTTAATTCAGCGGCAGCGAAGTGATGATGATTGAAGAATCCTTTTTGATTCACGGCCGCAATTTCATGTTTTCGTAAGCCATTGGAATACATGTAATTGTAAACCACATAGGGTTTACGCATCATTTCACGTGACCACTCTTCCATAAACATAAAACCAAAGCCTGACGCTAAAATCATGGCCGCAAAGGTCGTATTAAAGGCACGGGGGTTTAAATAAGGCCCCGTTAAGACCATGCCAAATAAGCCTACCGCAAAGACCATCGTCATAAAGACGGCCTTGGCCATAATGGAAAAATTGCCTGCCCCAATGGAGCTCAATCCATTGACGATGAGTTGTTGAGTCGGTGCGGGCAATACAAATAAGTACGCCACTACAAATAAAGGTCCCAAAGCCAAAGCAGGGAGTAACCATTTGGCGGAGTACTTTAATAAATACGCTTTCACATCCGCACTCATGGTTTTTTCACGACTTAAGGTGAAAAAGGCATAAATACCTGCAAGCGACATCATAATAAAGATACGAAGCCCCAAAGCAGGCCAAAAACCAGGGTTGAAGAATGCATTGAAAATATTACCTTGTGTAAAGTCCCAACCCCCTGAAGTGAGCATAAAGGTCAGAATGCCGTTAATGGCAAATAAGGTAAAGTAAGAAACCCCAATATAAATCCACGCGAGCTTTAAGTGCGTTTTACGGTCTAGTTTCTCCCACGTGTAGTAATAGGCCAGGAAGGTGGCGAGTTCTAGCGCGAAAAAGATATATTCTACCGCCCAAAACAAGGAAAAATTCTGAAGCAGGGTTTGTGTTCCATTGGGGCTAGCAAGTCCAATGGCCCACCAAATTCCTACACCAGACAGGGCACCTAAGACTGTGGTCAAGAGTAAAAAAAACTTCGAATGTTTTTTCAGGTAGTCATAAATTTGATCATCTTGCTTTTTGTAGGCGAGTTGTTCTGTAAAGGCCAGAAAAGCACCTCCACCAATCGCAAAATGTGAAATAAAAACGTGCAAAATGGCAATTAAACCGATAATCCAACCACTCCCTATATTAGGGACTTCCCATACTGGAAACATATTACATCCACCCCCATATGGTTAAAAAGAGCCATCCAATTAAAAAGATGATTCCATAGACTGTTGCAAATTTTGAAATAAAACGATTTTTGCCTTGGCTGTCTAGTAAAGGAACAATTGCAAGTGATCCAAAGGCCGCCCCAATGGCAACCATCGCGACGTGTACCCCATCAAAAAACAAAATTTTGGCAGGGAAAAGTTTTAACGCTTGAAATTGAGACAAGAAGTACCATTCAGGTTTAATACCAATCGGTGCCATGGCCGCGGCATCGACTTGAGGCCCTAAGCCCCAAGGCATCATGGTGACGATTAACATAAAGACGACCAAAACAGCAAACCACACGAAAACGTCTTTTTTAATGAAGTCGGGGAAGAATTTTTCGTAGCGACGGTCTTCTAATTTCTTTTTTTGAATGGATTCAGGTTCACTAATGCCTTGTAATTGAATTAACATGGCGTGCAGCCCAAACAAACCCAGCATCGCGGCAGGTAGTGCAATCACGTGGAGACTAAAGAAGCGGTTCATGGTGACTTGACCAATTTCAGAACCCCCGCGAACAAACTCAGCAACAAAAGCCCCAATAAAGGGCGCTTCACCCGCGACATCTACCCCTACTTTGGTTGCAAAATAGGCAATTTCATCCATAGGGAGCATATAGCCTGTAAATCCAAAGACCATGGCTAAGCCGACAAGCCCTAGGCCAGACAACCAGGTAAATTCTCGAGGCGCACGATACGCCTTCATGAAATACGTACTAAACATGTGAATAAATAAGACCAAAATAAAAAGGTTAGCGCCCCAACTGTGCATGGAACGAATCAACCAGCCAAAAGGCACTTGCATATTGATGGCTTGAACAGAGGCATACGCCCCTTCAAAGGTGGGCACGTAATGAAACATGAGTAAAAAGCCCGTCAGAAATTGAATGCCCATAAATAAGGCCGCAATGCCCCCCATATAATACCAAATGGAGTGCCGATGCACAGGGACTTCTTTTTTCCCTGCAAACTTGATGGCAGCGGTTAAGGGAACACGCTCGTCGAGCCAATTCACGACCCCACCTACAAGATTTAGTTTTTTTAAATTAAGTATCGCCACGATGAGGTCGACTCCTTATGCTTCGTTCAAATTAGGCTTTTTTAATGGTAATGGTGCCGTCTTTGGCAACTTCCGCCACCAAAGGTTGTAATGGTGCAGGAGGGGGTCCCCCTACATTCTTACCTGTGTTAGGGTCATACATTCCCCCATGACAGGCGCAATAAATGATGTTTTTGGCTTCTTGATAACCCACTGTACAGCCTAAATGTGAACACTTGGCATTAAAAACAGTCAACGTACCATTGCTGCCATGAATCAGTAAGGCAGGGATGGAACCAAACATGAGGTTCTTGGAAGAACCAGGGGGGAAGTCTTTAATGTTTTTTTCAAACACCAATTCTTTTAAGACAATGGCTTCACTCTTTTTAGGCCATAAAAAACTCAAAATAGGGGTGGCCCCTACCAACAAAGCCCATAGCGTGGCCCCAAGGCCTAGGACGCCTCCAAAAAAGGCACGACGACCCAAAGACACTTCACTGGCTTCTAGGTCATATTGAGACGTGGGGGCTTTGCAGTCTTTAAGTGGACAAGATTCAGACATGATGAGGGATTCTCCTTATGCAGTTTAAGCGTCTTTATTATAGGCATTGAAAACGGTTTTGCCTAACCAGACGAAGTAACCGACCATCAACAGAGCCAAAATAACGAATAGGATTAAGATCGGCCATTGAATGACGACAGGTTGTGCCGTCATGAGCGGTTCCATGTATTGGTCCGTCATAAACAAACGCAAACTATGACGTAGGTAGACCATACCTGCGATCAAAAGTGTCGCGGCAACCAGACCTACGGTAAAGGCTTTAGAGCAAGATTTTTTAACGGCATAGCCCATGGCCACTAAGGAAATAAGTTCTAACCCTAGCGACGTATTCAGTAAATGAGAGGTCATTTTGGCGACTTGAAACCCTTGAGGAGTGGCCCAAAAAAACCAGTATCCAATTAAGGTCTGAATCAGGGTTATACCAATATAACCACTTCCCCCCAGCTTTAACAACCATGAACCAAAGGCTTCGTCTCGCTTTTTCCAATATAATCCGAAGCAGCCCAAGGTTAAGGACGTCACTGAAAAAGCAGCCCCCACAAAATGCAAGTAGCGAGGGATCAAGGTGGGTTCCGTGAGGTTTAAATTCGCCCCAGCAGGACTATGCTGATAAAGTGGTAAGAATTTTTCAGGGGTCAGCATGAGTGTCATGTTATTTGAAAAAATAAAGGCAACCACTATAAACAATAGACTAGAGCCAATTAACACCCAAGGCGCTTTCATGATTCCCATTTTTTGCTTACCGTAATTGTAAATATACAGCCCATAGTAGGCGAGGGTAATGAGGAGCAGGACGGAAATCCAAGGCAAGGCCATCACAATGGAAGACCCATACACCAAGGGGCCATATAAAACTTGCAAAAACAGTAGAGGCACAATGCCTTGCGTGATGGCGGCTGTGGTAAAAATAGGGAGACTTGCGGCTAATTGACGGCCTGCGCGACTGGCATGAGAGGTTTCATCTTTCCCGCCTTTTAAAAGTAAAATGGCAGACACTAAACCACCTGTTAACGCCACATTCATCGGAAGCGCATGCGTGAAGAACCCAATCACCAATAAGGCTTGCAACAAGGCGACTGGAGCAGGAAAGGGAATGGGCTGATAAGTCCCAACAGAAAGTAATGTAGCATCCATAGAAGGGGTACCCATCATTTTATGTAAAGCTAATAACAAAAAATCTAGAAGAATGCTGAAGTATGGTATCTTCTAACACGCCCCCATTATAGTGCAAAATTAAGTTTTGAACCAATGAAATTTATAAATGTTCATCTAAATAATAAATTCAAGTGTCAAAAATTAAATGAGTGAAGGCTTTAAGCTCCATTCTAGACACGCCATACGAATAAAAACGCCATTTTTAACTTGCGTTGAAATGAATGAGCGAGGATGCCGAATAAGGTCCGCATTTAATTCTATACCCCAATTCACGGGGCCAGGGTGCATGAGCTGGACATGAGGGGAGGCCTCTAAATGAGTCGCTTTAATTTGAATCTGCTGAAGTAAATGCGACAAGGTTTCGGGTGACTCTTCTGTTGTTAAGCGTTCTTTTTGAAGCCGTAGAGCCATGACGACATCGATGTGAGGCCATAAATCATCTAAGCTATCCACTCGTTTGACGTCAAACTCTTCTTGCCATCTCTGCCATGTTTCAGGCTCAGGCGCCAGGGCATCGGGGGCTAAAATATAGACGCTGACCCCGAGCTGACGAGCAAAGCGAAGGGTCGCGGTGACGACACGGCTATGCTTGATGTCTCCTACAATGCCCAAGCGAAGCGTTGATAAGCGTTCAAAGTCTTGTCCCGCGATTTGAAAGAGGGTGAGGACGTCTAATAAGC
>JBIJBR010000161.1:0-4400 GCA_044345135.1 Vampirovibrionales bacterium | reverse complement strand
AGGGCTAAGCGATCTCCAAAGCTTGCTTCTAAGGTGAGGGGGAGCCCTTCTTGTGGATGTCTTAAAACCACTGCATCTACGCCGAGCGCGATCAAGGTTTCTAAGGTGTCTTCTAAGGATTCTCCCTTATTTAGACTGGATTGTGTGATGGAAAAGGGCAGGAGTCTAGCGCCCAAGTTCATGGCGGCCATTTCAAAACTCAGTCGCGTCCGCGTGGAATCTTCATAAAATAAGGGGGTAACGGTTTTCCCCGCCAAAAGAGTCAACGCTTGCGAGCGCTTGCCCGCCGCGCTTAAGTCGTGAAATTTTTGAGCCGTTTTGATGAGTTGTTGTAGCGTGGGGGTGTCTAAATCCGCACTATTGACTAAAGAGCGATAAGATAAGTAAGCATCAGACACGCGTGAAATTCTCCCCCTACATTAGATTCATTACAAGTAGACTCATTAGGCAAAGACATGCTGTAAGGCCTGAATATGATACGACTTTGATTTGAGTGCTTCAATGGCTTCGGCCATCGCGATGGCGCCCGTGAGCGTGGTGGTCATGGGCGTATTGTGAATGACAGCGGATTTACGGATATAACTGTCATCCAATAAGCCTTCATCCCCTGAAGGGGTGTTAATCACCAGTTGAATATCTCCCGATTCAATGAGGGTTTGGGCGTTAGGGGCCCCTTCATGGCGCTTATGAATGGCGATGCAGTCAATGCCTTGCTCACTTAAAAAACGGGCGGTCCCTTGTGTGGAAATAATGGTGAATCCCAAGTCTTTAAAGCGTTTTGCCACTTCAAGGGCATAGGGCTTGTCGTGGTTATGTACACTTAAAAAGACTTGCCCTGAAAGAGGAAGCTTAACACCTGCCCCTTCTAACGCCTTGGCATAGGCCAAGGGGAAGCAGGTGTCCATGCCCATGACTTCTCCTGTGGAGCGCATTTCAGGGCCGAGCATAGGGTCACTTTCCCTAAATTTAATAAAGGGAAAAACAGGGGCTTTGACGGCGACATGCTGAGGCAAGCGTCGTGGTAAGTCTTCTTGAATTACGGTCGCCAGCGAATGTCCGAGCATGACTCTTACGGCCATTTGAATGAGGGGAACGCCTGTGCATTTCGCGACAAAGGGGACGGTACGACTGGCCCGCGGATTCACTTCAATAATGTAAAGGGTCTGGTCTTTGACTGCAAATTGGATATTCAGCAAACCTTTGACGTTTAAGGCTTTGGCCAAATTTTCCGTGGCTTCCTGGATTTGAATCGCCATGGAAGGGCTTAAATGCTGAGCGGGCCAGACGCAAGCGCTATCTCCACTATGAATACCCGCTTGTTCAATATGTTCCAAAATGGCTGCGACATAGCAGGTTTCTCCATCAGACAAGGCGTCCACATCCAGTTCTTGCGCATTTTCTAAGAAGCGGTCAATTAAAATCGGGGAATCGGGCTCTACCGCGAGGATTTCATCTAGATAATGCAATAGGCGCTCTTCGCTATAGACAATGCGCATGGCCCGTCCCCCTAACACGTAGCTAGGCCGTACCATGAGCGGGTACCCCATACGACGAGCGACGCGAACGGCTTCTTCAGGGTTGCGAGCAATCCCACTTTCAGGGGCGTTGAGACCAAAACGCTCCAAAATCGCTCGAAATTTTTCGCGGTCTTCTGCTTCATCAATGGCGTGTACACTGGTGCCTAAGGGGGTGAAATAAGGGTTTTCTTTTAAGGCGCGGGCCAGCTTTAAAGGGGTTTGTCCTCCCAGTTGAGCAATGACTCCCATGGGCTGTTCTTGACGTAAGACGTTATGGACATCTTCCGCGGTGAGGGGCTCAAAATAAAGACGATCCGACATATCATAATCGGTGGAGACGGTTTCAGGATTTGAATTGACCATAATGGGTTCATACCCCAAACGACGCAACGCCAATGCCGCATGAACGCAACAATAGTCAAATTCAATGCCTTGTCCAATACGGTTGGGCCCCCCACCGAGGATCACCACACGCTTATTTTCAGCAGCGGTCCCGTTGCCTTGTGGGGCTTCGTTTTCACCTTCATCATACGTTGAGTAAAAATAGGGGGTTTGGGCTTCAAACTCACCGGCACAGGTATCGACGGATTTATAAACGGGGAAGATGCCTTTCGCTTCTCGCTTGCTGCGAAGTTCCTGTTCACTTAGCTTTAAAAGTGCTGCGAGTTCTTCATCCCCTAATCCATCTTGCTTAAAGTGTCGCCACATCTCCGCAGGAAAATCTCCTTCTGAGGCGAACGCGGAAATCTGAAGCTCGTCTTTTAAAAGCGCTTCTATATTGCTTAAGAACCACGGGTCAATTTTCGTCCACGCATGAATATTGTCTAAGGGCACTCCTTGGCGAAAGGCTTGTAATAACCAATACACGCGGTCTGCCGTGGCCGTTTTGAGTTGTTGTTCAAGAGAGGCTTTTGAAACAAAACCTTGGCTTAAATCAAAGCTCAGGGGTTTAATCTCTAAAGAGCGAAGCGCTTTTTTAAAGGATTCTTTAAAGGTTCGCCCGATGGCCATGACTTCTCCCACGCTCTTCATTTGAGGAGACAGCTGATTCCCGCCTTCAGGGAATTTGTCAAAACTAAAGCGAGGAATCTTGGTAACCACATAGTCAATGGCAGGTTCAAAACTCGCCGGAGTTGAGCGTGTAATGTCATTGCGAATTTCATCTAAGGTATAACCCACGGCCAAACGGGCTGAAATTTTAGCAATGGGGACGCCTGTGGCTTTGGACACCAAGGCAGAACTACGAGACACCCGTGGATTCATTTCAATAATGACGATCCGTCCCGTGCTGGGGTGAATCGCAAATTGGATATTACAGCCTCCCGCTTCGACTCCCACGGCGCGAATAATTTGCATAGACGCATTGCGTAAGGCTTGATATTCCTTGTCTGTTAAGGTTTGGGCAGGCGCCACGGTAATGCTATCTCCCGTATGGACCCCCATGGGATCTACATTTTCAACGGAACAGACAATCACGACATTGTCCGCGCGGTCTCGCATGACTTCAAATTCATATTCCTTCCACCCCAAAGCGGATTCTTCGAGTAAGACTTGCTGAATCGGAGAGAGATGTAAGCCATATTCTACCTTGGCTTGAAATTCACGTTCATGATAGACCACGCTACCGCCGCTACCGCCTAAGGTAAAGGCAGGGCGTACGATGAGCGGGAAACCTAAATCTTGAGCGGCATGCATGGCTTCCGCCAAGGAGGTAACGGTATGACTTTTGAAAGAATTCAGTCCAATGCTCGTCATTAATTGCTTAAAGCGTTCACGATCTTCGGCCACGTCAATGGCTTCAAAATTGGCGCCAATGAGTTCCACGTTAAAGCGTTTTAAAACCCCTTGGTGATGTAAGTCATACGCTAAGTTTAAGGCTGTTTGTCCCCCCATGGTGGGCAGGAGTGCATCGGGGCGTTCTTTTTCGATAATGGTGGTTAATACGGCAGGGGTTAAGGGTTCAATATAGGTGCGTGTGGCCAAATCAGGATCCGTCATAATCGTGGCGGGATTCGAATTCACCAAAATGACGTCGTAGCCCTCTTCCATTAAGGCGCGACAGGCTTGGGTGCCCGAATAATCAAATTCACAGGCTTGCCCAATGACGATAGGCCCCGCCCCGATGATTAAAATACGCTGTAAATCGCTTCGCTTGGGCATGGAGTTATCCTTATGATGAACAAGTTTATCACAACAATTTAGACAAACGAAGGCGTCTTTCCAAATTGCCTTATTCTAGTGTGCTCAAGCTGTTATTGCAATGCAGCCCTTGACTTTGTTACAGAACCCGATTAAGGTCGCCATCTGGCTAGCGTATTTAAAGCGTTACCGAAATGGGGATTAACTGAACGTTTACGAGGCAAAGCCTCAGCGATTTGAGTTAGACGAGGTTGTACTAGGTGCTGTCGAACCACATCTGCAGGGAGTTCTGAAAATGGTGCGGTTTCGGTTTCTTTCAATAGCATTGCTGCTAAAATGTTTAAGCTTAAATGATGGACTTGGTTACGTCTTACACCAAGATTTGTTCGTGTATGCTGCGTGTAATTCAGATGATTAGTGCACCAGCGATAAAAATTAAATTCACCCCACTTAACCCCTTTATCTCCAGAGAAAACCATTGTTAAATTGTACCTTTTTTATTTATCGTTCAGTGTATAGTCAAAACACTCACGTGATGCATGATATTAGCATTAAACCCCTTTCATGCCTCAATTGTGCGCGTCGTGTCTTAATTATTGTAAAATAAATATGTTTTTTCACCAACTGGCGGACGTTTTGCTCAAGCAGACGTCCACGCACTAAATGCGAGGCGTCCGAGACATTTTGCGGACGTCCGACGTGAGGTGGTGGAGCAGGCGAAAAGGATGAGAAGGGGGGAGGATT
>JBIJBR010000049.1:0-9493 GCA_044345135.1 Vampirovibrionales bacterium | reverse complement strand
CTACAACGGACTTGTCTGACACGGATGACCCTGACGCGAAAAACAAAGAGACCTTTCACAGCGAACATTTGGTCAAGAATAGTCCCAATGCGTTAATGTCTTTGCTGCGTCTAGGACAAGCCATCGCGGCGGAACGAGAATTAGACAACATTTTAAGCTTGGTTCGTGAAGAAACGGTAAAGGCTTTGGAAGCGGAACGTTGTACGGTCTTTGTCTATGACAAAGAAAGCAATGAGTTATGGAGTAAGGTGGCTTCGGGAATTGAAGGGAGTACGACACTACGTATTCGAGCAGACAAGGGCTTGGCAGGCCATGTGTTAAAAATGGGGGAAGCCTTAAATATTGTAGATGTTTATAATGACCCTCGCTTTAATCAAGACATTGATCGTCAAACAGGGTACCGTACGCGTAATGTGTTATGTATCCCCATTTTAAATCGAGATAATGAATCCATTGGTGTCGTACAAGTTTTAAACAAGCGTGTAGGGTCTTTTACGAAGGCGGATGAAGATCTCTTACGCGCCATTGCGGCAACCACAGGGATTACGCTTGAAAATGCGATGATGGCCAAAGAACAGAAACGAAGTTTTGAAAGTTTTATCGTAACTTTGTCGTCTACCATCGACGCGAGAGACCCCATTACGGCGGGACACAGTGAACGCGTGGCGGATTATTGCATGCTGGTGGGGGATGAAATGCAAATGACCACGACTGACTTAGAAGTGCTCCGCTTTTCAGCCTTATTACACGACATTGGTAAAATCGGTATTCGGGAAGATGTCCTAACGAAAGAAGGGCGCTTAACCATTGATGAATATAAGCATATTCAAGAACATGCGCGCTATACCTTTGAAATTTTACAGAATATTCATTTTGCAGACCACCTCAAAGAGGTTCCCATGATTGCCGCGTCGCATCACGAACGAGTGGACGGCAAAGGCTATTATAAAGGACTCAAGGGAGATGAAATCCCCCTACTTGGCCGTATTATCGCCTTAAGTGATGTCTTTGATGCCATTACTTCTTTACGACATTATCGTAGTCGCATGCCTTTTGAAAAAGTGCTGGCGATTCTTCAGAAAGATGCAGGCTCGCATTTTGATACGGAAGTGGTCGAAATGTTTTTAAAAGTCCCCTTGTATCGTTTGGCAGAAATTTTGGTGAAAGAACGGGGCGTTAAAAAAATGAAGGACGTGGTGTCGATGGTCAAATATATTGACCGCCATGTCACACTAAAAGAATTTAATATGCTTTTAAGTAAACCGATTAAAAGTTCTGCGGAACAAGAACTGGAACGTTATTTTTCAAATATTTATTACGTTCTTCCCCCTAAAAAACAAGACCACATATAAGGATTTTAACCCAAAGATCCGACTGAAAGGTGATGCTACGAATGACCAGTGTAGAAGAACAACGTCCTCATCCTGATCTGCCTGCCGCAGCGAGTATTCATTACACCATGGATGAATTCTTTCGTTTGTCGGCGCGTTGTGAAGGCCAAGCCGATCAAGTCCAAGCCGTGGCGGCTTTATTTCAGGCCCGTTTAATCAATTTCCGTATGGTGAAGGAACTGCTCCAGTTGACGGCCCCTCCCACCAGTTCTGCCCAAGACTAGTCTAAATGGCTCACACACTGATGAAACGCCGTGGCCTGCGGGGCCTTCACATAATAGCCCACCCAGCGATAACCCATCCCTTTTTCGGTGACGGCGGGCGCTAAAATAAATTGTTCTTGCCCCTTGGCAAGGCGTTGGCGTTGGGTAGGCACATAAACGACATAACGTGGTAGCATTCCCGCTTTACTCTCCTTAAAAAACTGAAGATGTGAAGCCTCGTAAGCCTCTAAACGTCCTAAATGCTGGTCGGTACAGGCCAAAAATTCTAAAAAACGGTTTCGCTGTAGATATTCTTGCTTTTGCTGACTCGATTGAATCGGGACAGGCACTAAACTCGCGTAGTCCATCTGCTTCATACGAGCAAGATGAATCTTCATATCTAGCGTCAATAAGGCTTGCTCTTCGGCAGAAACGTCAACCCATGAAGTCGTTTTTAACCGAGGCATCTGTAAATCTTGAACGGAACGACACGCCGTAAAACCCAATATAAGGACCAATAGAGCAAACGCTACCCCTGTTTGGTTTCGCATAAGGCACTTAAAACGCGGTTTCATTGGCATTTAATGCCGTACATGACAAGTCATTTGGCCAAAGAGAAAGCACTTGACCTTTTAAGTCATACGGCGTGACTTGCCCGATTTTAACGGCAATTAAATCACCCGGTAAGACATTAACAGTCCCCGCTTGAATGAGCACTTGATTGTCAATTTCAGGGGAATCCCACTGGCTACGGCCCACTATTAAGCCAGATGCTCGAATTTCATCCACGATGACAGGAAGCGTCTGCCCGATTAAGGCTTGATTCTTACGGTAGCTAATGCCCTGCTGAATTTCCATAATTTCGCGACGTCGTTGTGTTTTGACCTTGGCAGGCACTTTGTCAGGTAAATCCGTACTCGCCGCAGAATCGACATCACTATATTCAAAAACGCCTAAGCGATCCCACTCAACGGCTTGAATCGTGTCTTTCAGGTGCTGAAATTCTTCGTCGGTTTCGCCCGGAAAGCCGACAATAAAGGTACTACGTAAACGCACCCCAGGAATGGACTCTCGCACCCATTTCGCCCATTCAACCGTGTCAATGATAGGGCGGTTCATGCGTTTAAGCATATCAGGATGCGTATGCTGTAAGGGGCAATCCAAGTATTTGACGACATGCTCCGAAGCACGAATAGCGTCCAACAAGTCGTCATTTAAACGATTGTTTGGATACGCATACAGAAAGCGCAACCACTGCAGGCCTTCAATTTGATTTAAACGCTTGAGTAGCATTGGTAAATCCGTGTCGATGTCTCGGCCGTAGCTCGTGTTGTCTTGGCCAATGAGTACAATTTCACTCACCCCTTTGGCCACCAATTCTTTCACGCTGGCTTCAATGTTGTCCACCGTTCGACTACGAAGGTTCCCCCGCATGGACGGAATAATACAAAATTTACATCGATAATCACAGCCTTCGGAAATTTTAACGTAAACGCTTGCCCCCATAGTCACATGGCGTCTCGCACCGTCGTCTTGCAAGAGGTAGGTGGGGTCTTGCTGAATGGCCAATACCCGTTCGCCCTGCTGAACTTTACGCACGACACTGGCGACATCCGCCACTTGATGAGTACCCACTACGGCATCTGCTTCGGGGAATAAATCGAGTAATTCGCCTTGAAATTTTTGAGCCAAGCACCCTGAAATCAATAAGCGCTTTCCCCCTTCAGCCAAACGAACCAAGGTTTGAATACTTTCTTTTTGCGCGTCTTCAATAAAGGCACAGGTATTCACCAGCACCATGTCGGCGTCGGTTTCATCCGCAACAATGGTATGGCCGTCTTGCTCTAAACGACCCAACATCGTTTCGGTATCCACCAAATTTTTGGGACAACCCAAGTGAACAAATCCGATATTCAGGGGCTTGACGGTTTCAGAAGTCGCAGTAGGCATAAGGAAAGGGTCTCGTACAGGTTTAGGCAATTCGTTTAAGGCCTATTTAGGGGGAATCTTCGTTAAGGTAGCATGAACATAAAGTCGCCTCAATCTTTGAATGTGCGGCCTTGTGCAATCGCCCCTCATAACAGAAAAAAGTAGGCCTTATTTTCTTGATTTTCAAATACAGGTATGCTATAAAAATACAAGCAATATTATTTTACGGTGGTAAATTTATTAAAATGAAAGGACATTAAGGCTTATGACTAGAGTTGATCATCCTCCTACTCCAAAGGCTCCTTTGGGTTCTCACACATTTATATCCCCGACTGCTGAGGAAATAGCGGAACAAAACAAGTTGAGGGCAGAACTAGGCCTTTCTGAGATTAAACTGTACGAGGGGACACACGAATTGACATGGACACGACCAGAAGAGCGAGAGCCTAAGGTGATTGTTCTTAGTGGAAAAACATTTGAGGCCTATTTAGGCTATCAAGAAGCAAAGGCCAGCGAAGAATTAAATCTAACACTATTAGCTGAAACGCCTCTAGCGGAATCACCAACATTGGAAACAGCTTTTGTTCGTATGAGAGCTTTAACAAAGAAATTCATAAGAAGCCTAGCTCAGGGAAAACCCACTGGATTCCAAAATTTAATTGAAGAAACATGTCGGTCTTTTTTGAGAAGAAGATTTTAGCTTAAAGTAGAGAAAAAATGGCTATTTTTTCCCCTTCACTGTATCATTTAGCGTTTAGAAATGAAGAGTAAACCCCTACATGATGGATGTTCAAGACCCTCGCTTTGAAACGTATGAACGCCGCTTTATGGCCTTGGCGGAGGAGGCCCTTGTATGGGAAGGGGCCAAACCCGCTTTAGACCAAAGCTTGTATTTATGTCTATACGGGGACAACGGCTTAAGTCCAGACGATGAATTTGAACTCTTAGAACGCTTAAATACAGCCCATTTAAGCACAGAAGCCTCTACACACCGTTTATGGCGCTTAGACATTGAAGCGGATTATTATCAGGATGTGATTCTCTTTTTAGCCGCCCCAGTGAACCACGCTTAACGCGCCGTCGTGACGAGAATCCGCACCCTTCGTTAATTAAGCGTAGGACTTTAGCCCAATAAGTGTTCCATCGCGCGGACGGTTTCGTAATCAAGTCCTGCTTCTAATAATTCTTCCGCTTCCACGGCGAAAAGGGTCATCCATTGGATGATCTGCGGTTCTTGTTCTAGTGCGAAAGAGTGCGTCGTTTTTTGATTTTTATGCTTGAAGTGTTTATAAATCATTTGAACCACATGGCCACGGCTGAGCAGGGGGGAAGACTCCCATTTACAGTTCGAGCCTTTGGCTTTGGCGCTGACGTTAAGGGTGGAATAGCCTGAATGTTTTCGTCCCATATGGCGTACCTTTTTCTCTTTACAACACGCATTTTAAGTGAGAAAACAAAAAGTAAGGAGGGGAACGAGTCCCCTCTAATGCAATGTTTTTTCTAATCACTCTGATTCAATAGACTATTTGTATTCTCTCAAACAGCCTCTCAAGACCATTCTCATTAAATCCCGACCAAGGAAGCCTCCCACCAAAGCTAAGGACAAACCTCACTAAGACAAGGAGAATCCCCACTAAGCACAGGAGACTTTGAAAGGAGTCTTGACGTGTGATTAGCATACTTGTTATGGTGTAAAAAACCAAGTAAAACTTTGTAACAACTTAAAGGATTTTTGCTTGACTCTTTATTTAAACTGCGGTTGGTTTCTTAGTTTTCTTTTGCTCGCTTCTCCTGCGTATGGGGTTATCGAAACGCCCAGTCCTTCGCTGTCTGCTTTGCTGAAAGCCCCTGCTCCAGTGACGTTGCCCACGGGTTTTTCTTTTAAAGTACGTTTACAACAGCCCTTGAGCTCTCGTTTTAATCGGGTGGGGGACGTGGTTCAAACCCAATTGCTTGCCCCGCTTGAATGTGAAGGACAAGTCATCGCCGCAGCAGGGTCTCGGGTTCACGGCCATGTGGAAGCGGTGTATCCCTTTACGATACGGCCTTGGCATTATGGGTATCTACAAATTCGTTTTGAGCGTATTGAAGCATTCCCCACTCGGCAAAGCATCGCCATCAACGCGATACTTGATAGTCCCACCAACACGCAAGGGCGCATTTTAGGAAATGCCGCGTTTCAGTCTGCGTGGGGACGAGAGGTAGAACTTTCCAAAGGGAGCATTTTACCCCTTCGCTTGGCCCTTCCTTTAAGTAAAACCGCTCCAAAGCCTAAGCTTGTATTGGAATAAGGCACGCCAAAGCAGCGATGGAGCAGACGGGTTTTTACTATGGATTCAGTGTGCGTCTGCCTCTTTACTATGCTATAATACGCCTATGAATACTGTTCCTTTGGTGTCTAAATTATTGGTAGCCGTTTCCGTCTTGGGCTTAGTGGCCTATGGTGCGTTGTTTTTTACTTGGCCTGTGGCGGCCCTTTTTCCCCTTCAGGCGGTGGTCTGGATCGGGGTGATTCCGCTGACGCTTGAGGTACTGATTAAACTCTTTCAAAAAGATTTTGGTGCTGATCTTTTGGCGGTGCTGGCGTTAATTACCAGTCTGTTGCTCCATGAATATCTCGCAGGCAGCCTCATTGTGTTAATGCTGGCAGGCGGTCAAGTCCTCGAACAGTTTGCCGTGCGTAAGGCCTCTTCGGTTTTAAATGCCTTGGCTCAACGGATGCCTCATACCGCACATCGACAAGTCGACAATGAAATTGAAGAAGTGTCTTTGTCCGATATCGTCATTGGCGACAAATTAGTGATTTTTCCGCATGAAACGACGCCTGTCGACGGTAAAGTCTGTGAAGGCAATGGCCATATGGATGAATCCTACCTCACGGGGGAACCTTATCGGGTGGCGAAAGCACCAGGGTCCCAAGTCCTTTCAGGGGCAATTAATGGGGATGCTGTCTTGGTGATTGAAGCGGAAAAGCCCGTGGCCGATTCGCGATACGCGACCATTATGAAAGTCATGCAAGAGGCGGAAAACAAACGCCCTGCCCTGCGTCGTTTGGGGGATCAAATTGGCGCCATCTTTACCCCTGTTGCTCTGTTGATTGCGTGTGGAGCTTGGTTTTTCACAGGCGATTCCAGTCGGTTTTTATCTGTTTTGATGGTGGCAACGCCTTGCCCACTTTTAATTGCCATTCCGATTACGATTATTAGTGCCATTTCTTTGGCCGCCAAGCAAGGGATTATCATTCGTGACCCTGCCGTCTTAGAACGCTTACCAACGTGCCGTACCGCTATTTTTGACAAAACAGGCACCCTCACCTATGGGGACCCTACTTTAACCGAAATACTGCCCCATCCCCCTTTTAACACCAAGACTTTATTACAAGCGGCCGCCAGTCTAGAACGTTATTCAAAGCATCCCTTAGCCAACGCCTTTATTGAACGGGCCAACGCCGAACATTTGGTCTTGCCTCAGGCCAGTGAAGTCTCTGAAAAGCCAGGCCAAGGGTTGTTTGGTGTGATTAATGGCCAGCCGTGGCATTTGACGAGTCGTCAAAAAATAGCGGCAAATTGGCCTCATTTACTGGCCTTACTTCCCCCTGTCTCCCTTGGTTTAGAATGTGTGATCTTGTGTCATGATCAGTATGCAGGGGTGTTTCGCTTAAGGGATGAAGCGCGTGCAGAAGGGAAGTCGTTTATCGGGCATTTGGCCCCTGCGCATCAACTAAATAAAGTGATTCTTTTATCAGGCGATAGAGCCTCCGAAGTGGCTTACTTGGCCGAAACCTTAGGCATTCAAGAGACCTTTGCGGAACAATCTCCTGAAGAAAAAGTCGCCATTGTCCGACAAGAAACCGCCTTGGCCCCGACTTTATTTATGGGGGATGGTATTAATGACGCGCCTGCCTTGGCGACCGCTACCGTCGGTTTGGCTTTTGGGTCACATAATAGTGTGACCAGTGAAGCGGCAGGGGCCGTTATTTTGGAAAATACTTTGCATAAAGTGGATGAACTCTTACATATTAGCCTCGCTCTTCGTCGTATCGCCATGCAAAGTGCTGTCGGGGGAATGATTTTGAGTCTCATTGGTATGGGGCTTGCGACGGTGGGCTTATTATCTCCCGTAGAAGGGGCGTTGGCCCAAGAAGCGATCGATGTACTTGCAATTCTCAATGCCTTACGCTTGTCTTGGCAACCCACCATTGTAACGGATATGGCACATCACGAAACTTAAAGCCTGTTGCTTCCTTTAAGTTTTCATCAATCGATTGTAACAGCTTTTCAAGAACGTGCTTTGAATCGACGACAAGACGGATAGTATGCCTTTAATGCTTGATCAGGTCAGGAGCCCTCTCGATGAAAAAAATCAACCCTAATCGTTCTTCTTTTTTCTATTGTACGCTTTTAGGCACCTTTGGTGTCGTCGGACTGGGGTTTTTAGCCCTGTCGTCTGCCGATTTAATGCCTCAATCCAAGCCTACGCCTCAGTTAAATAAAGTGGCGCCTCCCGTTGTGGCGTTGGATCAACAATTAGATCTTTCGCTGATTAAAGCAATGGAAAAGGGATTGATTCCTTCGCTTTCAGCCTCCTCATCCAAGCCCCTGACTGAAGTCGCCGTGGCGCATTCCCCCGTGGTCGTGTCTAGCATGCCCACCGCTTTAGGAACGCCTCGAATTAATGTACAAGCTCAAATGGCTCAATTGGCTTTTAATGCCCATGAACAAAAATTACCGACGCCTTATAATTTAGGCTCTTACGGGTGTGCCGCAGCCATTTGGGAATACGTCACCAAGCCCGCTTTAAAGCAAGCTTACCCTGACAAAATTAATCAAATCCCTAGTGCATTGACCCATACGCAAAGTTTTTTAGAGTTTTACAAACAGAATAAGCTCGGTAAATTAACGGTGATCTCAACGCCTCATTTAAGCACAGAGAAAACACCCCCCGGAACCGTCTTAATTGGGATTAAAAAAGGGACAGGCGACCACCATATGTTGGTGGCCGTCGATGTGAATTGGAGAGATGTTAAAAACCCCGAAACAGGGGAAGCGATTCATGTGGCAAAAGATGGGGTGACCGATGCGTATGCAGGCAATACAGGGCTTCCCCAATTTGGGAAACCCCATTTTAGAATCCAAGAATTTGCAGAGCACTTGGGTTTCTTAAACAAACATCATGGAGCTATTAATAGTCTTTCTGAAAACAATTATTATGATCGCTTTATTGTGATGACCTTTGCACCTTAACTAAATGTCACCACGACCTAGATTCATTTTAAGGGAGCAATCCTGCCAATTGTTCTTCTAAGACGCGAAGCTGTTGATTGACTTCATTTAATAAGCCTTTATTCTTCGCAACCACGTCTTCCCCTGCCCGTTCCAAAAACTGTGGGTTATTTAACATGCCTAAGAGTTTTTGTTGATCTTTACTCAGGGTGGCTTGCTGTTTTTTAAGTCGAGCCACTTCTTGTTCAACATCAATTAAGCCTGCCAAGGGAATCATGATTTTACAATGGCCGACGACGCCCGTGGCCACTTGTTCAGGTTTTTTGTCGATTTGACGTTCCAAAATAATGTGGTCAAGGGCCACAAAATGTCGTAAAGTGTCTTCCGTTCGTTTTAAGACTCGGTAATCCTGACTTTCAGGCGCTTCAAAGATCACATCCACCGCTTTAGAAGGAGCGACATTGTATTGTTGACGAATTTGCCGCAGCGTTTTGACCACGCCCAACATAAAGCTTATTTCTTCATTAAGGTGACTATTGTGATGATGTAAACTGGCTTGTTGAGGAAACTCACTCACGCTAATACTGAGTCCTTTTTTAAGGGGGAGCCGCTGCCATAAGGCTTCCGTCATATAAGGCATAATGGGGTGAAGTAATTTCAAAACGCCTTCTAACACTTGGTGCAAAATCAAACGTTTATTGGCTTTAAGCGCTTCATCGTCACTTTTCATAGGGGCTTTGGCATATTC
>JBIJBR010000237.1:0-2578 GCA_044345135.1 Vampirovibrionales bacterium | reverse complement strand
GGGTAAAAGAAGGAAATTGTTGCGGCTCTCCTTCTCTTCCCCCCTCCTTGAAAATCCTCCCCCCTTCTCATCCTTTTCGCTTGCTCCACTTGCTCCCATCGGACGTCCGCAAAATGTCTCGGACGCCTCGCATTTTTGCGTTGACGTCTGTTGATGCAACGGGTTAAAGCGCTCACGTTTTATCTGAAAAGCGCTATAATACGGCCCTTTGCGGAGGAAACCTATAATCCAATCTGTTTTTGTGCTAAAATGTCTTTAAGATCTACAATTAAAAAGGGTTTAGAATGAATCGTGTGCGGGGAATCTTGTTTGCTCTGCTGGTTTTTATGGGCTGGGGAATGCTGTGGGGAACCCCTTCCCTTGTGAATGCGGGTGCTTTGTCGTGGCCACTTCGTTCGTCTCCTCCCGTTGTGGAGACTTCTTCTCTGCAAAAAGAGCAAGACGCTTTAAAGGCGTATGCAGAAGGGGTACGGCTCTTTCAGGCTGCACAAGCCACCGAAACGCAAAGCCCTGCCTCCGTGATTCAACTTAAAAAGCAAGCGCAACAGGCCTTTGAACAGGCGGTGCTTTTGAATCCTAATTTGGTGGAAGCACATGCCAATTGGGGCTATTTGTGCTTGAGTCAAAACCATCCAAAGCAAGCGTTGCTTCATTTTCAACAGGCCTTGACGCTTCGCCCGCAGGATGAAACCGCGATGTCAGGCTTGGCCGTGGCCTTGCATGAATCGGGGCAGTCTGACCAAGCCATTGAAACGTTTTTAAAATTGACGCAATACTACCCGCAGGTCGAACGCCATTGGTTTAATTTAGGCACGATTTATCAGGCCCTTCATGCCAATGAAAAGGCCATCGCGGCTTATCAAGAAGCCTTGTTACGTAATCCGAAGCATCCCCCTTCCTTTTTTAATTTGGCCACGGTGTATCATGAACAAGACCAGCGTGCCCAAGCGTGGCGGTATTATGAACGCTGTATTCAAATGAATCCCGGTTCGGCGTTGGCTTTACAAGCCCAGTATCGACTCAAAATGTTAGAGGCACTCCCCGTGTCTTCGTCCACTGTTCCCATAACGAAAAAGTGATGCGTATGCCCCGATCTTTTTTAAACGTGATGATTGCGAAAGCCTTGCAGGGCTTGCATGTTTTGGCCTTGAAGGATCGTCAAAAGTTTTATCCCTTATTGGGTTTGGCTTTATTGTCCGCCCTTTATGAAGTCTTATGCGTGAGTGTTCAAAGCCATGCCACAGGCCTGCCGACTCAGGGGGCTTCTTTCGTGTATCAAGGGGTTCAGGCCACGGTGACGCTAGGCGTTTTGTATACCTTTTTTATTTTGATGCCGCCTTTGGGGGCTTGGTTGAAGTGGACTTTTTATAGTTTTTTCCCCCTAGGCATTTTATTGTTGTCGGGCTTAATGATTTCTCAACATCATGCGAGTTTTATTTGGTACAGTCTACCCGTGCTCATGACGTTGGCTCATTTACAGATGATTCACTCTTCTTCAAAGTGGATAGTTTCCACGGCCATCGGGATTATTTTTATTAATTTATCGCTCTTTTTACCGAGCACGACCCCTCATTTAAATCTACTGATTTTAAAGCAGAATTTTTGGGTGAGCTTCAGTAGTGGTATTTTGAAGAGTCTTGCGTTTGTGTATGTGTTGATGTGTATGAAGCGTTATGAAGATGATATTTTGAATTTGAACCGTATCTTGGATGTTGAAAAAAATTCGGCCAGTCATGATGCGCTCACGGGGTTGATGAACCGTCGGAGTTTGAATAGCGTTTTGACGCGTGAAATTGCGCGAAGTAAGCGAAACCAAGCATCCTTGGCCGTGGCGATGCTAGATATTGATCATTTTAAGCAAATTAATGATGTGTATGGTCATAAAACAGGGGATGATGTCTTAATTGAATTGGCTCAGTTGTTACGTCAAAATTTAAGAGAATCCGATGTCGTGGCGCGTTATGGGGGCGAAGAATTTGCGCTCGTCTTACCCGAAACGACTTGTTTGGAAGCCTTGGCCTTGTTGGATCGTTTGCGTCGTTTGGTGCAAGGGCATAGATTTACGCGTGCGGGTAAATCCCTGAAAGTGACCATCAGTTTGGGGGTTACCCAGTTTGATCTCCAACGGCATGATTTAACGAGTTTGTTGGAAGAAGCCGATTTGGGTCTCTATCAATCCAAACGAAGTGGACGCAATCAGGTACAGGCGTATGGCTTGGGTAAAATGAGTAATGCCATGGTAGAACAACGCAATAATCAAGCCCCTATTTCCACAGCGAGTGTTAATTTTTAACCAAAGGCAAGAAGATTCAAGGTAACTTGCAGCATCTGGGCGCTTCTTGAAAACGCAATGGTTTTACGATTAAAGCGCACCATCCAATGCCTATTTCTACAGTTGTCTCGTTCAATGGCAGGGGTGCATTGCTTGCTTGGCGTGAGTGGAGTGCAGGGAAAAATACCAGTAAAGTCTTTAAGACAGTTGAACCAATACGGTAAGTTTGTGTTAGAATAGAGGGTATTATTATTTGTTTTGGACACCTTGAAAAATGGCCTATAAACCCTTAACTGACAGTCAATG
>JBIJBR010000234.1:0-2644 GCA_044345135.1 Vampirovibrionales bacterium | reverse complement strand
CCGGTTGGAATGGGAACGGCCAAGGCTGGAGGTACACCAATTTTAATACGTATATGAATGGCATTTGGAATAATATCAATAGCCTGTGGAGTGGCGGCGGTGGTGCTTGTGGAGGCAATACCTACGGAAATCTAGGCTATGGCGGTGGATTTGGTGGTGGATTCGGAACGATTATTTAAAGTCTCTAATCCCTCATCAAGGAACCTCAGTAGACGGACGGCCCTTAGACGGAGGCTTCCAAATAGGGCTCTGGATTTTTTGCTTCTCCTGCTTTGAGCACTTCAAAATGGAGATGAGGCCCTGTGGCACGACCCGTTTGACCCACCAAGGCGATCGTTTCGCCTCCTTCAACACGTTGGCCAAGCGTCACGACGCTTTTAGAGCAGTGGGCGTACTTGGTAATCAGGCCATGACCGTGATCCACCATAACCAAGAGACCATAACTGCCTTGGCGTCCGCTAAAAATAACGGTGCCTGACGCAGATGCCATAATGGGACTTCCTGTAGGAGAAGCCAAGTCCAATCCTTGATGTAAGCGGCCCGCGCGTCTACCAAAGGGAGAACTGGCCTGCATATGAAATAAAGGTTTTTTTAGTACAAAGGGATTGGCTCGTGCTGCGTCGACATGCTTGCGGTGACGGGCTTTAAACCATGAGGAGTCTTCTCGAACAGATTTAGGTACGGCCGTTTTAATTTTAAGAGCGGATTGAACGCTCGTCGCGTCGGGTGTTAATAAAGGGGTGTACTGTGCGCTTGAAGCGCGGCTCGCTTCTTTTGAAAGATCAGCACTGGCTTGAGGGGAAGCATTCATCCACTGTTCGCTTTCAATGACCTCTGCTTGATGGCTGGTTTCGACAAGGTCAGGCTGTAGCAACTCATGAATCACTCGTACATTGTCGTGGGCATTCTGTTCCGCCATCATCGGTAGTACGGAATCTGCCATGGCGACGTTTAAAGACAATAGGCTCCCAATGGCGAAGTGAGCGATCGGGATCATCCATAGCCACCACCAAGTTCGAGGCTTTGTAGCACTTTTCGCTTGGTTTTTAATCGTGTGGTTTAAAACAGTGGGAGCCAAACGAGGCAAAACAGGCATCGCAACAAAATTCAAAGGTGAGTAAGGCTGTACAATGTGTTCAGACATTTGTTATCCATTTCCCATTTTTAAAAGCACAAAGGATCTAACGTGAACCACTAGTAGTAATAAAACCGAAAGGTCTTTATTTTTTGCCTTAGGGTTACAAATTGTTACCTCGAATAACTCGTAGTGTATAAGATGAACTGTTGTTTGTAAATCAAAAAACGCCCTTACTCAAAAAGGGAAGCTCACGAAGCGCTTCCCTTTTGTAACATTTAATTGATCGAATGCCATGGCAAGAAATCGATCCAGCGCTGTTGAACCAAGGGTCTTAGCTGTAAGTCTTTTTGTTTTTCAGATTCTTCGAAAATAATCAAAATCGCTTTTAAATCTTGGGACACTTCAGCAGACAATTTATTACAAACAGGTTCGGCAATGTATCCTAGCAACGTGGAAATTTGAGGCTCAGTTAAAGGCATAGTAGTGATGGACTCTTTTATATTAAAAGGGGGGTGAACATAAGGGGAAAATAAGACACGTGTGTAGCAATGGGAATCTTGAGAATAAAGCACGTGGTTTCTGAACAAGAAAGAAAGGGAGAAAAGGGAGAAAAGGGAAAGAGGGAGAAAGAAGGGAAGTCATTTCAACGGATGTGTCCTTCAAGGCCAAGGGTCTTGAGACGAAAAATCCATTATTTTTCTGTACGAGAGGGGACACCAGCACACGCTGAGGTGGGGAACCTAATGCATGTGTGTGTGGAGTGTGTAAGAAGGAAAGGTGTGTGTGAAGGGAAGAGGGAGGGAGGAGAAGAGCGGGTTGATTGCTCTGTGCTTTAATAAAGTTAAGTTTCTCTCAATAATTGCGTCTGTGTTACCCTTTGTTACAGATGAATCCATCACGCGCTGTATTGAGGTTTTTTGCAGAGGGCACCCGTCCTACTTTCAAGGTGCTAAGGGCACTGTAGCCCCCTTCGTTTAGACCTTTCCCAAAATGCGAAACAAGGCGGTTTGCATTAAATTCAGTTGTTCTTGCATACTATGAAGCTGGCGTTGAACATCCCCTAAATGTTCACTAATTTCCTGACGCTTGATATAATGTTCTGCCACGTAGGCTTTTAATTCTTGATGTTCCCCAGAAGAGACAAAGACTTTTAAAGACAAGAGCCAAGACAAAACACCCACACCGCAAGCCGTCATCCATAATCCAATTTGCCAAGGGGGACTATCTAAAAGAAAAGAAAGCGAAGGATCGGTGGGCATGTCCAATATGTCCTTTCTTGCTTATAGACGAAAAGTTTCCAAAAACCTAGCCGCGTCGTCTTATTAGTATACAAAATTTATCCGTCTAAAAAACAGTGTTTCATTCACACGATTTTTTAAAAGAGGAGAAGCAAGTCTGATTTTAATAGGCCTCCTCAGCATCATACGGAAAGGCGAAGCCTTAGATTTCTCGCTTTCGTTTTGAGCTGGCGCCGTCAGAGACCTTTTCGCGGAAAAAGGTCTCCAACACCTCTAAATCCGTTCAAGGAGAGGGAAAGAAAAGGAAATTGTTGCGGCTCTCCTTCTC
>JBIJBR010000048.1:0-9785 GCA_044345135.1 Vampirovibrionales bacterium | reverse complement strand
AAGGGATCACTTCATAAATCAATATGTTATGGCAGTCTTGGTATTCATGATTTAAAAAATGAATATAACCTAGATATAATTTAGCCGTACCATAGGCGCTCCACAGTTGACTTGCCTTGCTTCGTGTCAAAGATTCCTGCACCAAATGTAACGCTTTAACCAACTGATTGTTAATAATGGCGATCTTGATTAAATCATTGATCAATTCCGTTTCTCGCCGAACTTCTTTCATTTCGGTGGCAATCGCCAAGGCACGTTCAATGTAGCGTTGGGCATCTGAAAATTGTTCAATTAACAAACTGGTTTGACCCAGCATTTGATAACTCACACCACATTCATGTATAAAAAGAGTCGTACTTTTGATCTTAAGTGACGTTTGCATGAGTTGAAAGGCATGCGTAAAATGCCCCGCTTGTTCATAATAAATCGCCATACTGTCAAATAGTCTTGCCTGAGTCAGCGTATTGGGTTCCCCTTGCGCCAAACCTTCTTTATACCAGCGTAAGGCAATTCCATATTTTCGATTATCATAATGAATTCTGCCTTGATAGAGGTAAATAATCGGCTTTAGGATGACCATGTCTTCTAAGGAAGATTTTTTTTGAATCTGAACATACAATTCATTTAAGCGACGAATACAAGACTTAGATTCGACAGCAGGGTTATTTAAATAACGATGCCACACCGCTTCCACCTGTAAGCGTAGACGTTGGCCTTCTTCAAAATCAGTATTATATTGATTGGACTCCGCCAGATTATACGCCTCTTTAAAACGCCTTTTATAGCCCAAGACTGAAAGATAATGCAAGCATTGTTCAAAAGAAGAGACGGTGCCTTTTTCTTGAAATACGGGGCTCTCTGAAGTCCGCAGGCTTATGGAATTATTTTTTGAAGGGGTTTCTTCTAGGTGATCAAAAGAAGCACTTTCAACAAAGAGTTCCCAAGTACTTCTGGATTTAACTTGGCCAAGGTGAGCTCGATTTTGAAGTGACACCGCATGACGAGAACCCACCCCCTGAGCGGGACGAGTATTGAGTTGATATTCAGTCAACTTTCGTTCATCGTGTGGCATCATTATTATCGGTATTCCGCTTATTTTTTCAAGGAGGATTTAAATTTATTATAGCGATTAAGGGCCCACCCAAAGAGAGACGCCCCCCTGAAGATACGTCAAGCAGGGGAATCCACTAGAGAGCCTCAAGCTTTTTTAATAAATCAGTGGCTTGTAGACGTGTCATCTCTTCATCTGCAAAGGAAAAAGCCACCTTGCCTTTGGCGTCAATCACATAAACCGTTGGGTAAGCAATGTTGCCCCGTGTGACATTGGCCACCCCGTAATTGGAAATAATCGCGCGTTCAGGATCAGGGATAACGGGGAAGCTGAGTCCCGATTTACCTTGCCGTTCTTGAGCATCCCGCAATGTGTCCGCACTAATGGCAAGCAGGTTATATCCTTTTTTCTTAAAATCGGCGACATGTGCTTGGAATCCTTCAAGCTGATTGGCACAGACGCTACAAAATACCCCTTGATAAAAAATCAAAACAGAACCTTCCCCTTTTTTTTGAAAGTTTTCCATTTTAATCGCTTGGCCATTGGCGGATCTTGTCTGAATTTGAGGCGCAATCGAACCCGTAGGAAGCAAATATAAGCCGTCAAAACCACTGGTTTCCCCTTCCGTATTGCTCAGTTCCATAGGCGCAGTACTTTCTGGTGTAGACGTCACACTCGGGCTTCCGCCTCCCATAAAGAGAATAAAAAATAAGCCCCCTAGCATACCTACGGCTAAGAATCCCGCGATTCCTTTTTGAAGTCCTGTTACGGCCATCATAGAGCTATTTCCTTTCTCTCAACCTAAATTTTTAATTCAACAATGTACTTCATTCTAGCATGTTCATTTTAGATTGGGCCAGCCGTTTGCATGATTTCATTAGAAGAATGTGGGTCTCCTTAATGAGATTAAAGCGTTGCGGATGCTTAAAACAAAAATGCTTAAACGACGTTTTATTTTCGGAACTGAATTACCCTTTGTTCAGAATTTTGACACTTGTGGAGAAGTAGCCCTCTCCTTCATTTGGTGTAGATGATTCAAGGCGCCTCATGAAACCTTTGGAACTTTGTTAAAGTGATAGAGTCACGACATACGGAAATGACGTGACTCAAATTCTAATGTATTTACACCCCCTTGTAAATACGACAGGGACAAGCGAAAACTCGTCCCATTCTTTAACATTTGACCTTATTACAAAATAAAGTGAAATGTTTCTAGTGTGATTGCAGAGAGAGGGATGTCAAAAAAACATCCCCTTTTTTTATCGGCATTTTTGAATATTAACGACCGTAATTTCATTTTTTCCTGTCAAGTTGGAAATGGGAGTCATTTTTTTGATGTCGGTTGTAAACTCTTCTTTAAATACTATTTTCAACACTAAACATATTCAGTATTTTCAATTCCAAACAAGCCATTCATTGCTTTTAATCCACCCCACAAAATGCTATAATAGGCCTAACCAACAGGAGGACATGGCATGAACGCACTGGCAACGTATCCGATATTTGAACGCAACGACGAAAACCAGTGGATGCTTGCCAACGATGAGAGCATCCCGATGCTGGCGACCCTGTTTGGTACCACAAGCACCGCCCTTGCTAGACATTTTTTATAGCCTAACTTCATTACATCATTTTAGCTTATAATTAGAGGAATTTTCCTTTTGTAAATATGAAAGCTGAGTAATGACAAAAAGAAGTCGCTCCCATGAATTAGAAACTAGAAGTCAAAATGCTTTTAAAACTTTACTTCCTGTAGAATGGTCTTCATCTTTGCAAATTGGGCAAGACTACGGAATAGATAGTGAAGTAACGGTTTTTGAAGACACAAAACTTCTCACGACCTTCAAAGTTCAATTAAAATGTAGTGAAAGCAAGGGGGAATTACCTCCTTTTGGGTGGGCTTTAAAAAAGAAACATGGTCGGAATACCTTCATCCTTAGAATTTGAAGATCGTATCCCTTTAGTATGTTTTAATTGTTTACCAGTCTTAGGCAGGCTTTGTATAATAAGAAAGTTCTCGTTTCGCGTTTTGAAGTTGTTGTTCTGCGAACTTAAGATCAAGCTGAGTATCGCTAATTTTAAAATTTAGCAGTTGTATCCTAGATCTATTTGAATCGAAACGATTGGTGGAGGGGGGAAGGGCTTGTAGCCTTGCCAGTTCTTGTTTGTCTTGTGCAAGTCTATTTTGGAGGTCTGAAACTTTAGATTCCATTTGAGTGATTTGTGTTTTGAGTTGAGCGACTCTTGGTTCTAACTGAGCATATTGTGCTGGTGTAAGCACAGGTTTTGTTTTATTTTGTACAGCAGTGAAAATGGTTTGCATAATACTTTGTGCGCCTGATAAGCCCGTTGGACGGCTAGGAATAGTAGGCATGATGTTATCTCCTGATGATTAATGAGTTAAATCACTTGAGTGGAAGGTTTATAAAACACTTCTATCTATTTAATAAAAGTCTTTAGGTTTTTTAAATTGCCTAGCTTCTGTTGAGATTTCATTTTAGCCATTGTAAGGCAGCTGCAAAATGCAAGAAGGCTGTAAAACTCCTTTTTGTTTTGTCGAAGCGAGAAAAAAGCCGTCGGCAATGCTTCATAAAGCCAAATAAGCATTCGATTTTGTGACGCTCTTTATACAGTGCTTTATCATAAAACCTTGTTTCTATACGGTTTTGACGAGGAGGGATATGAGGTTCAATCCCCTGATTCCGGGCAAAATCACGAATCGCATCACTATCATAACCCTTGTCCGCCAGCAAGGCGTCCGCCTGAAGCCCCGAAATTAGAGCAATGGCTTGAGTCGCGTCGTGAACCTGAGCCCCACTGACAATAAAGTCTAACGGGTTGCCCAGTGCATCGCATACGGCATGTATTTTAGAAGAAAAGCCCCCGCCAAAACGTCCTAAGCCTTCAGGGCCTTGCTCGTTTTTTTGGGACTGGCACAGGCGTGTGCCCTTAATATCGTAGAATCCACCATAATATACGCCATATCGGGATCTTCTTGAAAATAATACAGCATTTTGTACCAAATTCCTTTTTTCGCCCAGTCTGCAAAACGGCGATATACCGTATTCCACGACCCGTAGTGCGACGGCAATAAGCGCCACTGAGCACCTGAGCGAAGCATCCAAAAAACCGCATCGACAAAACGACGGCAGACGGCTTCATTTTTGACATAAATTTCTGGAAACCCGCATCAATACTCATAAATGCGTGTCCATTGATATTGATTAAGGCTCAATGAATAAGACATATACACGCTCCTTTTAAAGAAGTGTATCATACATCTTAATAAATCTCAACAGAACCTATAAATGATTAAATGTCTCGGATTTTGTTATAAGGTGAAACGTTAAGCAAGGACTTTAAAGCCTCTTCAAAACAGTAGAAAAGTAAAAGCGTCCTCTTTCAAAAATAACCCTCGCTGTGGACAAGGGGGTCGCTCAGTAGAATTAATAGTTGTCCAACATTTTTTGAATATTCATGGGGTTAGATGGCGACTGAAACACTTGTTTTTGAGACTTAAAATCAGGCCATAGTAAAAAATTGCCGTCATCCTCTCTCCAACGAAGCCAGCCAATGGGGCGCTCTTCCCCCAAATCTCGCAGTTCAACCAGCATCCAGTTGCCTCTCACATGAAGCATGCGAATACTTTGCACAAAGGTCACTTTGGCCAAAGGGGCTGTTTCTTCAGGGCGTAAGTACACCGACTTGGCCTGTGGACTAACCCCAGAAAGCCAATGGAATCCATATTTTTTGGTATAGAATCTTATAAAATCTCCCCATTCAAATAAAGGGCTCTCCCCTTTCGTGGGGGGGGGCAACCATGCCATTTCATTCGGTAAATGCGGTAATTCAACCTGTAGCCAGCCTTCTTCCGTGTCGTCACAGACGGGTAAAAAAGCCAAGCCTTCGGCGGGAATAAAATTCAAAAAAAAGTCCGTGGCTTTTAAGGGAGTGCTGCTCTGCTCGCTTTGAAGCAGCACGTCATTGGGATTTAACCCGTGAGGGTTCCACCTCAAGGTATCGACGCGGGGCGATTCTAAAGACGGGGATTGATAAAAAGTGCTATGCGGGGGGATGTTCACCACACCAATACTACGCTTGAGCGTCGGGGTGGGGTATTGTTGAGGTTCAGCCTTTAGTGTGGCGAGTCCAATAACGAAGGAGGCGAAAATAAGCATGGCACAGAGTAGGCCCTTGAGCCTAGCCTTTTTTGTTTGAATCCAGCAATTCGGTCGCATCATTCTAGGCTTCCTCTCTTTTAGCCGTGGCGTGAGCGCGTCTATGAATCAGTATACGGATTTTTCTCAAGCCCGTCGACCTTTTTTTAGAGGAGCTTATCCCTTATTAAATGATATGAGACAATTAACTAAATAGCTGTTATAGTATTCCTTAAGTCTATTAAGGAGTATTTAAAATGCAGTGTCCCAAATGTGGCAGTTTTGACAAGGTCAAAGCAGGATTTATCGGCGAAAACCAACGCTATCAATGCAAGAATTGTCCCTGTAAATATACACGATCTACCCCCAAAGGGCTTGCTCCGCACTTGTGGGAGCTTGCCAGAAATCTCTATTTGTCTGGGGTTTCCCTCCGCCAAATAGGGCAATTAATTGGGGTTTCTACGGTGGCGGTGCTGAAACAAATCCGAAAAATGGACAGCCTGCGCTCGCGGCTCGAACCGCAACCCGTACAGGGGTAGGGCTGGCTGTGTGTCGAAAAACGCGACGAGTGTTGGCTGGGAAGTGGGTGGTCGTGGCCTGAAAACCCTAAAAAAACAGTGGCAAGCGCCTTCAGTGATTCCCCGCCGATGTGTATTGTGCAGAGCACGAGATCGCTCGCTTTAAACGTCGTGGGAAGGGGGTGTCTCGGAGCCTGAAAGACTTAATGCCTGCGGTAGCCATTTACTTCCACCAAGTCAACTTAAAATATAGCTAAATGCTTAAATGTCTCAGCCGTTTTATTCTGCTAAATCGAAAGAGATCAGTTATTTTTGTAAAAATTTACAATCTGCCATTATATAAAGCTGATTTAAACGCGATTCATGGGTCAGAAGATTAAACCTTCACCGTGCCTTGATTCGCGACCGCGGACATCGCTTCGGCAATCGCCGCCGCATCCCCTAAATAGTAGTGACGCAGGGGCTTTAAATTTTCATCCAACTCATAGACCAACGGCTGACCGGTGGGAATATTGAGTTCCAAAACGTCCGTTTCACTTAAGGCATCTAAATATTTCAGTAAGGCTCGCAAACTATTACCATGAGCCGTAATTAAAACGCGCTTGCCTGCTTTAACGTCTTGGGCAATCGTATTTTCCCAAAAGGGGACAACGCGCGCGACCGTTTCTTTTAAGCTTTCCGTCAAGGGAAGTTCCGCTTCACTTAAATTCGCGTATCGAGGATCATGTCCTGCATATCGAGCATCTTCCTTCGTTAATGCGGGAGGGGGCACATCATAGCTACGTCGCCATATTTTGACTTGAGCATCCCCATATTGTTGCGCCGTTTCAGATTTGTCTAAACCTTGCAAGGCTCCGTAGTGACGTTCATTCAAATGCCAATCTTTCACCACAGGAATATAAAGTTGATTCATCGTTTCTAAAATCACTTGCTGGGTTTTAATGGCGCGTTTTTGAACGGAGGTATATCCCACATCAAAATGAAAGCCTTTTTCACGCAATAAGCCACCCGCGGCTTGGGCTTCTTGAATACCTTGGGGGGTTAAATCGACGTCTTCCCAGCCCGTGAAGCGATTTTCTAAGTTCCATGTACTTTGACCATGACGAATAAGTACCAATGTATACATCGTAATTTGTCCTTCTTCAAGTGTATTAAAAAGAGTCAATAAGGCTTAAGCCAACCACGCCAAAACCGTTTTTTCAATGGCTTCCGCATCAATCCCATAAGCTTTGAACAAGGCATCACCCGTTCCGCTTTGGCCAAATAAGTCTTGTACGCCGAGTCGTTTAAGTGGAGTGGGGCAATGTTCGCTTAGCGTTTCTGCCACCACACCGCCTAAGCCACCAATGACGCTATGACTTTCGACACTCAGCACGCGCTTCGTTTTTTGGGCAGAGCGGACCAAGGTTTCAACATCAAACGGTTTAATAAAGACGACATTCAAGACTTCTGCATTGATTTGATGTTGTTCATACAAGCGTTCCGCCGCCAATAATGCATGATAAACCGTTTCGCCGGTTGCAATAAGGGTAATATCCTGACCCTCACGCTCGACTCGGATTTTATTAGGCGCTAAGGTATACGAACTAGTTTTATGAATCACAGGAATATTAGGACGTACTAAGCGAATATACATGGGGCCTTGCGTTTGCGCGGCATAGCGAACCACGGCTTCGGTTTCCACACTGTCGCTAGGCACAATGACCGTCATTTCAGGAATAACCCGCATTAACGCGATGTCTTCAATCGACTGATGCGAGGCTCCATCTTCCCCTAAGCTAATCCCGCTGTGGGTGGGGGCAATTTTTACATTTAATTGAGAATACGCAACCGTATTACGAACCGCTTCCCAAGCCTTACCACTGGCGAACAAGGCAAAGGTGGACACAAAAGGGATTTTCCCAGTGGTCGACAAGCCTGCGGCCGTATTGACGAGGTCCATTTCTGCAATACCTTGGTTGAAAAAACGTTCAGGAAAGACATTGGCGAATAATTGGGTTTGCGTCGAGCAGGCCAAATCCGCATCCAACACAACGACATTGGGATTTTCATGCCCGATTTGCACCAAGGTTTCGCCATAAGTGACACGGGGGGCCGCTTTTTGAGGATGTTCTAAGTTAATATCCGCTTCAAAAACAGTGCTGGCATTCGCTTGAACGGGACTTCCCATAGGGGCATTTCCTTTTAGAATTCAGTTTAATAAAATATTGTGGTGAGCGTATGACAAATAGAAAAGACGCCTTTGCACGTTTTTAAAGAATAGCACAAAGGTTTATATTTCTCAAACGACGACTTTTGTAGAAAATTTATACGCTCGTTTAGACAGAACTATACAAAAGGATTCTAGCCGATTAAAAAAAAGAAGAGGCTTTTATACTTGAGAAACAGACGCTTTTTGGTAGGCTTTTTTAAGCACCGATTCTGGGGCGAGGGCTTGCATCGCGTCCATGTCCCAAATTTTAATCACATTGTAAAAGGCATCTCGTTCAACAGGTAAACGGCCTGATTGACGAATTAAATGGGTTAATTGACGCATGGTTAAGCCTTGTGCACTTTGACTTCCCGCGGCATGGGCGATTTTTTCTTGAATGACAGTACCGTCAATATCATCGACCCCAAAATTCAGCCCGACTTGGGCGATTTTTTCACCCATGTGAATCCAAAAAGCTTTAATATGAGGGAAGTTGTCCAATACCAAGCGAGACACCGCAAAGTTTTTCAAATTTTCAAAGCCTGTTAACGCATATTTGGGATCAATACGGTTGCCTTCATAATAGCAGTTCAGCGGGATAAAGCTTAAAAAGCCACCCGATTCATCTTGTTGCTGGCGTAAGGCGAGAAGGTGGTCAATACGTTCTTCTGCCGTTTCACCGAGTCCTGCAAGCATGGTGGCGTTTGATTTGAGCCCCATGCGATGCGCCAATCCATGAATCTCACACCATTGGACTCCTGTAATTTTATCGGGGCAGACTTCTTTTCGAATCCGTTCAGCGAACACTTCGGCCCCTCCCCCAGGTAAGGCTTGCAGGCCTGCATCGATTAAACTTTTCAGGACTTGTTCAATAGGCAGGGCTTCAATCTTAGCCAAGTAATGGAGCTCCGCAACCGTAAGCCCTTTGACGTTGACTTGCGGAAAATGCTGGCGTAGTGCCTTAAATAAATCTACATAATAGGCCAAGTTTGCCCCTTTGTAGTGGCCTGCCACAATGTGAAATTCTTTTAAATTTTCAAAGTCAGGGTACGCGTGAATGTCCGCAATGACTTTATCAATCGCCCAAAAATAGGCGTGCGGTGACTGTGGGCCTTTCTTAAAAGAACAGAAATGGCAGGTGTCTTCACAAATATTGGTGGGGTTAATATGGTAGTTGTGTACCCACCAGACGTAATTTTGTTCGGCGTCAGGCGTGCGTAAGCGCCGTGCTAAATCCGCAAGCATCCCCACGCCTAGCAGATCAGGGCTTTCGTATAAGGTAATGGCATCTTCGCGGGTCAAGCGTTCCTTGGAAATGACTTTTTCAAAAAAAGGCAGTAAGCTGGCAGATCCTTGTGACAAGTAGTCTTGAAGATAAGCAGGTACATCGTAAGGCATGGGTTGTTTCTTTCTTTGTCAATTTCAACGAAAAGGAGCAAGATGCTTTAAATGCTCTCTTTTTCATTTAAAATATAGCATAAAGCGACGCATAAAAGAAAGCACCGATGCAGAGAATTCAGAATCAGACTAGCACATTTTAAAGTTCAGGGGGGTTTATATCCATATCGCTCGTTACACCCCCCTTTTAAGGAAACCGATTATGATTTCATCCACACGGCTTCGACTTGGAAGCTCACCGACTGAAACGCCAAGTTTGTCCGCCTCTGCAACGACCCCTTCTGTAAAAGAGGCGCCTTCTCCGCCTCAAGACTTTAAGGTGAATACACCGCCTTATAAAACTTATCCCTTTGTTTTGGGCATGAGTGGGGTGGCTTTAGGTCTTTTAGGAAGCAGCGTCTCAACAATCTTGCAACCTCAAGAATATAGTAAAACTCATGCGGACGGACCGAAGGAACGCCTTAAAGTTG